>PBWV01000047.1 GCA_002728255.1 Rhodospirillaceae bacterium
TTGTAAAATAGGTTTGAGTTTAGCAAGTTTGCTTGTTCTGCTTATAGCTGGCGTGACGCATTCATCTGCCGATGACAAGATTGTTAGAATTTGGCATACCGAACCCAATAATAGAACACTTTCGGCTATGCGGGACATTATTGCCGATTATGAGCAACTCAACCCGGGTATTCGGATTGAGCAAGAGGCGATTGGATGGAATTCCTTGCTTCAGAAACTTCAGGCGGCACTGGCGGCCGGCGCCCCACCCGATGCGGCTCATGGCTATTCTGGTCTAGCACTGTTGCTTTCAGAGGTTGGTCTTTTGCGCCCGCTAGATGACGTAGTTGATTCAATTGGTGAAGAGAATATTTTTGAAATTGTAAAACGGGTCAGTAGAAGTGAGGATGGGCATTACTACGGATTACCGCACTGNATTGGGGCTGATGCTATCGTTTACAGAAAAGATTTATACCGCCAATCTGGTTTAGACGATGCGGTTGCACCAAGGACCTGGGATGAGTGGCTGGTCCAATTAAAGAAATTAACTGTTGATACGGATGGNGACGGCACCATCGATCAGTATGGCTTAGGTTTGGCTGGCGAGGGGAATTTTATTAACGAAGAGGTTTTGATGTGGACCGGCTCGAACGGCGGCCGGATGTACGATCCTGATGGGCGCCCCACATTTACCGAGCAACCGATGATTGAAATGCTCGAGTTTTATAAGGAAGTCAGTGACTGTTGCCTGTGGCCAGGCTGGATGAACCACTCCTACCCAGAAACCTTTACCATGCTGGCGCAGGGAAAGGTTGCGAGCATCATGGGGTGGGGGCGTGGTGCAATTGAGTTCGAAAAGTATGCCCCCGAAGTGGTAGCGAATGGAGATATAGGGGTGTTTGATTCCAAACCAATCGGTCCTTCAGGCACNNAATTTATGACNCAGNTNGATGGGGANCAGTGGATGGTTTTTGATCATGCGCAATATCCGGATGAGGCTATAGATTTTNTGAAGTTTTTTTATGAACACGATAATTATCGAAGGTATGCGCAGTCGGTCCCAATTCACCTTTTACCAATTGACAAGACGCTGTATGAGGACGTGGCGTATCTGCAGCAAACTCCCGAATTTGAGACTTGGGGATTCTGGGTTGATGTTCAACAAAAGTTCATTTCTGAGGGAAATTCTCGTTCAGTGATCGAATGGGATGACTTAAAACTGCCATATTTGGGCGAGGTTGCTGGGTCAGGAATTCTCGTTGATATGGTGTCTGACGTAATTACAGAGCGGAGAACTCCGAGGGAGGCAGCGGAAAGGGCGCAGAAACTTGCTGAGAAATTGATAGAAGATATGGGCTACAAACGTTGGTGATGGCCTGCAGGCCTCCTTCACTGTCTATGGAATTACCCAAATGACCGATAAAAGCGCTCTGGTTGCCTCGAGAAAGGCCCGAAGAATCCCAGACCGGTACTGGGGNATANTTCTAATTATTCCNGCTGTACTAATGGTGANCTCTCTNGTGTTGTACCCNGTTGGATACGCNGTTTGGTTGAGCTTTCATCACAAGCANGCGTACTTGCCGGTCGAAACTTTTGTNGGTCTTGCAAATTATAAAAACCTATTTGTTGATCCACAGTTCTGGGAAAGCTTTTGGCTGGGAACTTTGTATGGGTTTGGTAGTGTAGCCCTACAGATTGTGTTGGGTGTTGGTGCGGCCCTACTGTTATCAGAATCCTTTAAGGGTAGGTCCCTGGTTCGCGGGATTGCCCTGTTTCCCTATGTGGTTCCTACCATCGTTGTTGTGCTTATATGGCGCTGGACACTCAACGATAGTTACGGCCTTCTCAACTACATCTTGGAAACAGTTGGTTTGATTTCCGGTCCGGTTGCGTGGTTAGGCCCCAGCGTTATCCTCATTTCTCTAATATTAGTTAGTACTTGGACATTTTTTCCATTCGTACTGATAACCGTTTTAGCTCGGCTTCAAACAATTAATCCTGAGTTATACGATGCNGCCTCTGTTGATGGGGCAAGTGCATGGAAACGGTTTTACCACGTAACCCTGCCTCAATTGCGCACAATCCTTTTTGTGGTAGTCATGCTGCGCTTTATTTTCATGTTTACCAAATTTGATATCGTCTGGCTTTTAGGGGGTGGTACCGGGGGTACCGGCCGTTTCATACGGACTTTGCCGGTCTACACCTACATCAAGACATTTGGTCAGCTGCAAGTTGGAGCAGGGGCAGCCATGGCCGTAATCATGGTTCTTATCCTGGTTGCTGTAGCAGTTCCCTACTTTAAGCTATTTCGACCTTCAAGAGATTTATAATATGGACAGACTTTTGTATATGCCGTGGATGCGCCAGACTATAATTTATCTTTTTGCACTTCTATTAACCATATTGTGTGCAGCGCCTCTGTTTTGGATGGCACTTACCTCAATTAAGCCCGATAAGGAAATCCTTGCATCTCCTCCAACGTTTTGGACGGGTGAGCCATCGTTGGATGCGTATGCTCGCCTTTTTTCCACGACTAATTTTCTGGACTACCTGCAGAACAGTATAATGGTAGCTGCAACGGCAACTATTCTCTGCATTTTTGTGTCAACTCTGGCTGGGTATAGTATAACAAGGTTTCAATTTTGGGGACGAGAGACGTTCGCTACTACAACCTTGTTCACGTACATGATGGCTCCAATCATGATCGTGGTGCCATTTTTTATACTTATGCGTGGCCTTGGCCTAAACAACAGTCACCTTGGATTAATTCTTGGGTATTCTGCTTTTGCATTGCCATTTAGCCTATGGTTGTTACGTTCTTTTTTCCAATCCATACCGCTGGAACTTGAAGAGGCGGCCCTGATCGACGGCGCCACCCGTCCCCAAGCAGTACGATACGTGATCTTTCCCCTAGCTCTGCCTGGTGTGATAGCTACCTCAATTTTCACCTTCATAGTGGCCTGGAATGACTATCTCTTTGCACGAATAATGATTTCTTCCGACAGGTTGAAAACACTACCTGTTGGGGTGCAAGATTTAATGGATTCTTCTTTTCTGGACTGGGGGGTAATAATGGCGGCGGGAGTAATGGTTACACTTCCTGCTCTCATTTTCTTTGTTGTAGTTCAACGTTATTTAGTTGCTGGTTGGGGCGCCGGAGGTGTAAAAGGCTGACCCCTGAAATTTTTTAATTTACGGCCTCTAGGCAAAGTAATTTTTGTTGGACAAATTTATATGATCAAACGACGTTCGGTACTGGCAGGATTGCTATCTGCCAGTCTGACAGTACCTTTTTCTTCAATTAGCCGGGCGAATTGTGTGACTACAAGCACACAACCTGAGGGCCCATTTTACCCAATCAATGCTGAGGAGCAAGATAATGATCTTACTAGGGTTGTTGGAGGAAGTTCGCGAGCCGCTGGAGAGGTAATCCGGATTTCAGGTCAGGTGCGTGATGGTAGCTGTAGTCCAATTGCGGGAAGCTTACTAGAAATTTGGCAGGCTAACTCAGCAGGACGTTATTTTCATCCTCAGGATACTGGGGAGAACCGTCCATTGGATCCCAATTTTCAAGGGTACGCGAAAATACAGACTGACAATTTTGGACGATATAGTTTCGTAAGTATTAAACCGGGTAGTTATAAGGTGACGAGGCGCTGGACGCGTCCTCCACATATTCATTTTCGACTGACAAGGCCTCAAGGGCCCAGTTTAACAACGCAAATGTATTTTGCGGATCAGGCTCTAAACGAAACGGACTACTTGTTGGGGCAGTTGAACATCGTCCAGAAACAAGGGGTAACTGTAAAACTCAATAATGATCCAGTAGACGATGTTATGAGCGGAATTTTTGATATAACTTTAGCTTAGTCATTGCGGTTAAGGGAAGGTTCCCAAATCTTGTCCACGATAAGGCGCCAGGTTCAGTGGGCGGTTTCTTTCACTAGCATCGGCGACACCTGATTTTCTTAAATATGGTGTCCCAATCTCCATCCTCTGCTACATAGTCTAGCAGGCAACGGATCGCCTTTGACGTGTCTGAAAGGTCATATTGTGCAACTATTTTTGATAACATTTCTTGAGAATCCACATTGAGCTCTAGGGGAATGGTTGTTTTCTCTCCGGACATTGGTTTCTCCTGTCTCGATTGTTTGGACCATTAATTGCATTCTAGCGGGTAGGCTAGATGGTTCAATATGGGGTTTTTGAGGTTTTCGTATCTGCCCAGATCGGTGGAATTGTCATGGCAGGTCCGATTAAAAAATCCAAAAAATGGCTCCCCGGGCCGGACTCGAACCAGCGACAAGACGGTTAACAGCCGTCTGCTCTACCAACTGAGCTACCGGGGAACGTCCTATGGCTATACCAAGACAGAGCACATCCAGCAAGTGCCTCATGTTTCTCTATGGTATTTTTAATTCCTGTATTTGTTAATTGCCAACATTATTAGGAATTTGCGATCCTTTCGAAAGCTTTTCATAAGTGCTATCTATCAAATTTTATTAAGGTTATGATTAGGATACGATTGATATAACTCTTTTGATACCCTGAGTGAGGAGAATACGTTGAGACCATTGGTTCACTTGTCATTGGCCCTACCCTTATTAGGATTTCTTGTGATAGGGGCCCCTTATGTTAGTGCTGAGACAGCCGAAGAAAAAGGCATGGCGATAGCCCTGGAAGGTGATAGGCGCGATCAGGGCTGGTCTGATAGCTCGGTTACTCTGCAGATGATCTTAAACAACCGCCATGGGGAGAAGAGTACCCGGGAGTTGAGGATTAAATCATTAGAAGTAGTTGACGATCAATTAGGAGATAAAAGTCTCACGGTTTTTGATAGGCCAAGAGATGTTAAAGGAACTGCTTTCTTGAGTTTTACCCGGATACATGAGCCAGACGATCAATGGCTTTATCTTCCTGCATTAGAGCGCGTCAAAAGAATTTCGTCAGCTAATAAATCTGGACCATTTATGGGAAGCGAATTTTCTTATGAGGACATGAGTTCGCAAGAGGTGGCTAAATATACCTACAAATGGCTACGTGATGAGCCCTGCGGAGAGAAGGTATGCTTTGTAGTGGAGCAGTATCCAGTTTATGAGAACTCAGGCTACAAACGGCGCATAGTCTGGATTGATCAGGAAGATTATATTCCCTGGATGATAGAGTTTTATGATCGGAAAGATGCCTTGTTAAAGACGATGAGCCTCAGTGAGTATCAGCTATATTTGGGCCAGTATTGGAGGGCCCAGAAGATGTACGTGGAAAATCATCTGACAGGTAAATCAACTACACTTATATTCAAGGATTATTTACTAGGGTCTGGTTTGGATGAAACAGAGTTTAACCGCAATTCATTGTCNCGAGTTAGATAACTTCTAAAGTTCGTGAAAAAGGAGAGGAGAGGGGAGGCCTTATAATGTTTCGCAGTTTATTGTTTAATATTGCCAAACGTATTGTCACAGATCCCCGGGTACAGGAAAAGGCGTCCTCTACTTTTGAGCAGGATGTAAAGCCTGTTCTAAAAAACGTGGCGGAAAGGGCTAAAAGCAACATAAAGTTTGCGGCTGGAGAGATTAAGGAAACAGCCCGACAATCAAGTCCACTAGACGAGCCAGGCAACTTTCTGCACAAAGTGCGAGAAAGACTTTTCGATCACGAAGAGGAGCAGAGGGATGAACCCTCAGAGGATCACACCAAGTAACTAGTTGAGAATGTTACCGGGAGGATGGCAGCAGGCTGGTATGGGTTACTAAGCCCTCCTCAGTGAGCAAATGGAGGTAAAGACCCGTGGGTTCGGGGATTATGGCCTCCATTTCTTCTCCCCCTAAATTTAATGGAAACTGTTTTGAGATAGACGTTGCCACTAGCGTTGGAATGTTCTCCCATATTGTTTGTACCGGTCTATGTAGATGTCCACATAAAATCATTTCAATTTGAGAGTGTTTTTGGAGGACGTCGGCAAATTTTTTAGAGTCCTTCAGTCTCATTTTATCCATCTTAGGTAAGCCAGACATAAATGGGGGATGGTGCATAAAGAGCAGAGTTTGGCGGTCTGGCGATTTTACGAGTACTTTATCCAGCCAATTCAGTCTTTGGTCGCATAATATCCCAGATTCACTGCCGGGGAGCAGGGTATCTAGTCCTATCAGGCGGACAGAGTAGTCTTCCACTGTGTAGTTAATAAAATCNCCGGATCCGCCGATGTGGGGGAAATCCGAAAATGCTGCACGAAGGTTTTTTCTNTTGTCATGGTTGCCNGGAATAAGAAAATATGGCTGATCTAGTAGAGAGAGATAGGATCGTAGAACCGCGTATTCATCCGGAGATCCTTCCGAAGTTAAGTCTCCCGTAATTAAAATGACGTCGGGTTGTGGATCCAGATTGTTGATGTGTTCGACACAATGAGCAAGGGTCGAGCGCGTGTTGATGCCATGCAAGGCCGACTTTCCTTCTGGGGCCACATGGATATCACTGAAGTGGGCAATTAGCATTGCACATCCTTGTTATAATCCACAAGATTGTAGGAATTTATTTTCCTGTCCGCATTAATTATTAAANAAAGATATGTTAGCTTTCCATTAAAGGAAAGGTTCATTGGATTGGCTTTTTTTGAAAAATTTGAGCGAAAGCGCTTAAAAACAACCGGTACAGAAATTAATTTGGTTATCGGAGGGTCAGGTGACCCCGTGCTTTTATTGCATGGTTATCCACAGTCTCATGTTATGTGGCATAAAATTGCTCCAATGCTTGCCGAGAGCCATACGGTTATCGCGACTGATCTACGAGGTTACGGAGAAAGCGGGAAGCCGCCAGGAGGAAAGGATCACGCTGGGTTTTCTAAACGAGCCTCTGCCGAGGACCAAATTCAGGTAATGAAACAGCTGGGACATGATAATTTTTACCTTGTCGGGCATGATCGGGGAGCTCGGGTAGGGCATAGATTAGCTTTGGATTATCCCGGGACGGTTCGCAAGCTTGTGTCTCTGGATGTTGTTCCAACTACCCAAATATTTACATCCGTAGACCGAGCTACTGCCCAAGCATACTTCCATTGGTTTTTAATGTTGCAGCCAGAACCTCTCGCAGAAACCCTAATTGGGAATAGTCGGGACTTTTATTTACGATGGCTGTTAGACCATTGGGCGTCTGTTCCAGGCGCTATTTCGGAAGAAGCATACCAAGAGTACCTAAAGTCATTTACCCGGACGGGAGCCATCCACAGCATGTGTGAGGATTATAGGGCTGTCAATCTGGATATGCGGCACGATTTAGAAGATGGTGATAAAAAGATTACATGCCCGGTTCTCGCTCTCTGGGGATCTGGGCAAAGTCAGCATCCCGGGTGGCCAAGTATGCACTTGGATGTGGTTAAAGAATGGAAAAAATGTGCACATGATGTTAGGGGTTGGGGTATAGATTGCGGGCACTTCATGCCAGAGGAGGCAGCAGAGGCAACATTTGCAGCGATCATAGATTTTTTAGCCTGACTAGAATGTCTCTTACTCCTGTTGTTTAATGTGTTTAATAATAGTGACGCTCGGAGTAGAAATAGCTTTGAACCCTGCTCGTTCAAAATCTTCAGGGCGGATTAATGCAGTATATAGTCCTGCTATTTCACCCTGGCAGGTTAATACAGGCGCTCCGGATGCTCCTTTNTCCAGAAATACATCAAGACGATCAAAAAGGTGGTCCGTGTACCACTGGCTACCCCTCCCCACGGTATACAGTCGGGCGGCGTAACTTGGCACTACCACTTCCCCTGAATACCTCGAAAAATATAATGGTAGTGGGTGGAAAATGTGGGGTTTGGCTGGAACTAAAATTGCATAGTCATTAGCAATGCCCAATCCTTGTTCCATAGCGTAACTAATGCCAAGTTGGAGTATGCCTGCCGCGTTGGAATACTGATATTTATTGTTTCTGAAGGAAATATTTTCCAACAATATTTCTTCGGGCAAGTTATGTCGATTAGTCAAAATAAAGATGTTACCACCCAATGTGGTGGCTACAGCGGTCGCAGAGGTAAACCCCTTAACATTCATTTCTATGACAAAGGCGCGAAGTTCTGCGTCCGTTTTTTCGCAGAAACCTGGTTGGGGATGCGCCTCTCGTATGACTGGAGTAGGTGGTGTGGTCAGGCATCCAGTTTCCAAGAGTAGGATGATAGAGAAACCAATTGCCCCTAATAAGGCTCTTTTAAGCTCATGGGTTCTAGGGCTCAAGGCTATTGACCCTGTTTTGATAGGGCCAGAATTCGGTACATAGATCGGATAAAGGGTTTTTCTAGAAGTTTGCCATCGACTACAGCTAGTCCGTTGGTACTATTTTCATATGCAGCGACAACTTTNCTAGCCTCCTCCACGGCCTTGGGGTTCGGCGAAAAACATTGGTTGATTATTGCTATGTGTGATGGATGTATCGCGGCCTTACCGGTGAAACCTAGCTTTGTTGCGGCTTTTGCAGTTGTTTCCAACTCCTCAAGGTTCTCGATATTGAGTGCTGGCATGTCCATAGAATCGATGTTTGCCGAAGCTGCTGCATGCACTATGCGGGACCGCGAATATAATAAACTCTCCCAGTCAAAGGTGGTTCTTAGTTCGGCTGCCATGTCTACTCCACCAAATAATAAGCAGTCTATTCTATCAGAGGCATTGGCTATCGAAATTACATTCTCTAGGCTTGAGTTGGTTTCTATTATCACGTGGAAGCGAATTTTTTTTAGCAGGGCACTTGATAAAAGCTTATCAAGCAGGATTATTTCGGCAGCATGATTTAATTTAGTAAACATTAACGCTAATGGGGGATGAGAGCTCGTCATGATGTGATCAATATCCCGTATTCCCTCGTGTGTCTGAAGACTATTAATTCTCATCACCAGTTCTATCTTTGGATGAGCGGAGGTGGTTTTAAAAAATTCCAGAACTTCTGTGCGAGCTCTGGACTTTTGTTCAGGTGGAATAGAGTCCTCTAGGTCGATACAAATAATATCTGGCCGGGCCTTAATGGCCTTAGGAAGCAAGTTCAGCCTATTGCCGGGAACAAAAAGTAAGCTTCGGCGGGCCTTTGAGGGTTTAGATTCCATGGGCAAATTTTTCAAATTATCGAGGGTACTTCGTGAAAATTAAATTAGCATTTCTGTATAATTAACAGAGGACAATCTTCACCTTAATTTATGAATTAAACAAGGTTGTGTTTACTTTAGTCTGGAGAAGATAAAAAGGGATCTACAGTAGAAGAAGTGGAAGGCTTGACATGAGTTTACCTATGAACCTAGGGGGAATGCCCATTGTAACAGCATCCCAGATGTACAGCGCAGAGGAATCAGCGTTGTGCGATGGCCTAACAACATTGGATTTGATGGAGAATGCCTGTCAGTCAATCGTCTCGGAAATCACAGCTCGATGGACGCCGCGCAAAGCTCTAATTCTGTGTGGTCCTGGGCAAAATGCTGGAGATGGTTTAGGTGCGGCATGTCTGCTGCAACAAAACATGTGGATNGTAGACGTTGTTCGATGTTTTCCAGATAAGGATTTTGAGGGCAACGCCCAAATTATGTTAGAACGTTGGGGCGATCCGTGTGCCGACATAGAGACAGTCCAATTAGAAAATTATTCCTTAGTAGTAGATGCGGTGTTTGGCATCGGGCTAAAGAGGGAGTTAGATCCTCGGCTATGCTGTTTCTTTAAGAAAATTAACTCACTGAACATCGATGTAGTAGCAGTGGATATCCCCTCGGGAGTTTCCTCAGATACTGGAGCTGTGTTAGGTGGCTCTTTACAGGCCAACTTAACGGTTGCCCTTGGATTACCTAAACCAGCTCATTTTNTGCTACCCGGAAAAAGTATTTGTGGTCAAATTGTGGTTAGGGACATTGGCGTGAGGGAGAATAATCTCGGTAACGATGCACTAAGTATCAAAATAAATGGTCCAAATCTTTGGTGGGACAAAATTCCCCGCCTTAAGCCTGAAAATCATAAGTATCATAGGGGACATTCGGTAATTGTGGGTGGGGGTTCTAAAAATTCAACAGGGGCAGCTCGCNTGGCAGCAGAGGCCTCCTTGCGCGGAGGTAGTGGGTTGGCAACGTTNCTGGCACCTACAGAGGCTTTGGAGCAGTATTCGTGTGCTCCGGCTTCATTATTATTGGAAGGGGTAGATAAATTACCCGACCTGGAGGATTTTCTAAGCGATGATCGTAAAAATGTTGTTCTAATTGGACCAGGTTGCGGGGTCAGTGAACAAACGCGACTTTGGACCAAAACAATTCTTTCATCATCAAAAAAGGTTGTCCTAGACGCCGATGCTCTCACATCCTTTTCTCCCAACCCAACAATCTTATTTGATCTAATTTCCNCTGACACTGTGCTNACGCCACATTCTGGTGAGTTTGCAAGGTTGTTCAGAGATCTCCACTATGGGGACAAGATTAGTTTGACGCGGGCTGCAGCTAAAACCAGTGGTGCCACTATTATTTATAAAGGGAATGATACCGTAATAGCCGAGCCAGATGGTAAAGCGGTCGTTAATTTCAATGCTCCAATAAGTCTGGCGACAGCCGGCACGGGCGATGTGCTATCAGGAATTGTGCTAGGGTTTTTGGCTCAGGGTTGTAGTCCGTTTGACGCAAGTTGCATTGCGGTGTGGTGCCATTCCCGTGCAGCGACCTACGTGGGGCCCGGACTAATAGCAGATGATTTGGTTAAACAAATACCGAAGGTTTTCCAGGAATTGGAAGATTATTTATCAATATGAAATTGATAGTTATGAGAAAATTATAAAATCGTTTATGAGCTGTAATTTCTATTAGCGAGAAGAAGGGGAAGGAGTTCGTAAAATGACCTACGACTATGATACTTTGGAAGTCTCGGACGAGAAGGAAGTTATTGTGGTGACCATGAATAGAACAGAGAAACGGAACGCTCTATCCAATTTAATGAAAGAAGAACTGACTGATGTTGCCAGGACGATAGGTAAAAGTACTACTTGTTCTTGTGTCATCCTGGCAGCTAATGGTTCAGTTTTTAGCGCTGGAAATGATATAAATGAGGTGGGCCGTATAGAAGCGGTACCTCTGGCTGAGGCAAGAAAATTAGTGCGGCTGGGTGCTGACCTCTGTGAAGCTTGGGAAAACCTGCCATCCTTGACGATAGCTGCCGTAAACGGNGCGGCTATTGGAGGAGGAACATCTTTGGCGGTCGCCTGTGACTTCAGAGTTTTAAGTCCGGAGGCTTATTTTTACGCCCCTGAAGTAGAACTTGGTTTGACATTCAGTTGGAATACACTAGCTAGGTTGGGGGATTTGGTCGGGCCTGCCCGGACTAAATTAATTGGAGCGCTCTCGCGAAAGATTAATGCCTCCACCGCGCTCCAATGGGGTTTATGTGAGGAAGTAAGTGAGGATCCAAAACTTACCGCGCGCCGTTTAGCTGACGAAATCAAGTTAAAGCCAAGAATAGCGCAGCAAATGGTAAAAGAATCTGTTAACCGGCATTTCCAATCTCCGAATACAGCGTACCTCGAACAGGACCAAATACTCCTATCATTGTTGGCTGGAGAGTCCAAGCGGTTGCACGAATTAAAGCAGCGGGAGTTATCTTCCTAAAGGAATCAAATATATAAGAAAATTTTTTGAGAACTCAGTTCAGTGGCAAGGCTGTTCGGTAGGAGACTTGCTTAAGAGAAAAGCTGGACTTTATGCTCCTGACGCCGGGTATGCGGGTAAGGTGGTCAACTAAAAATTTTTCGTAGCTTGCTAAGTCAACAGTGACAATCCGCAGGAGATAGTCTGCATCTCCTGTCATTAAATAGCATTCCATTACTTCAGGCCTTTTGGCGACCGCTGACTCAAATTCGTCTAGAGCAGTTTCGATTTGTCGTTCCAAACTTACGCTTACGAATACGTTTACTGGATAGCCTGCTTGCGCTTGGTCGAGCAGGCAAACGTATTTGTCTATGACGCCCTGCTTCTCCAGCATTTTGACCCTCCGCAGACAAGGGGAAGGGGAAAGTCCCACCGTTTCAGCCAAATCGACATTCGAAATTCGGGCGTTCTCTTGCAATGCGGCAAGTATTTTACGATCGATATTATTTAACCCACGTTTTGGCATAAAAAGTCAATATTAAATAAAAAATTAAAATATAATTGCATTAACATTACTATATTTAGTCTAAAACGCAAGATACTGTCATTAATTTTTTGCTATATTTGACACACAATACGCCCCTTAGTTTTGGACCCTGAAAGGAAGGTATAATCGTGGCGAGTGACCGCAATGAACTTAACAAGGTTTCCGCCGCTGATCTCAAGTTGTTAAAGGCGATAGAGAAGAAAGTTCTGTGGCTTTCGTCCTGGACCATCCATGAGGCAAATCACATTAGGCCGATGCGCGATGGATTAAAGGTAGGCGGACACCAAGCCTCGTGTGCATCTGTTGTAACCCTGATGACGGCTTTATATTTTTGGGTATTGAGAGCTGAGGATCGGGTGGCGGTCAAACCTCATGCAAGCCCGGTGTTTCATGCTATCCAATATTTGCTTGGACGCCAAAGCAAGAACAATCTGAAGAATTTCAGAGGGTTTGGGGGTGCGCAATCTTACCCGTCACGAACCAAAGATGGAGACGATGTTGATATTTCTACGGGTTCGGTAGGATTGGGCGGAGCGTTGACGCTATTTGCATCCCTCGCTCAAGATTATGTTCGAGCTCATAACTTTCCTTCAGCGCAAGAATTGGATGGAAGGATGATTTCTCTTTTTGGAGACGCGGAACTCGATGAGGGCAACGTTTTTGAGGCGTTATTTGAAGGCCGAAAGCATAACATCCAAAATCTTTGGTGGATCATAGACTACAATCGTCAGAGTTTGGACAGTGTCGTGACGGATCAGGTGTTTTCTCGCCTCAGTGACTTGTTCCAGTCTATGGATTGGAATGTAGAGACTATCAAATATGGAAATTTATTGCGACAAGCTGCTTCTAAACCCGGCGGCAACGCATTGCTTTCATGGATTGATGATTGCCCAAATCAGTTATATTCGGCTCTAACCTTCAAAGGGGGTGCAGCCTGGCGGGAACGCCTTAAGTTGGACATTGGAGATGCTTCTGGTATGGCGGGGCTGCTAGATGAGTATGATGATGTTGAGTTACATTCTCTTATGACAAATCTGGCAGGGCACGATATGGGATCGGTTCTCGACGCCTATGGGGCGGCAGCAGCTTCAGATCGGCCGACATGCATCATTGCATACACTATTAAAGGTTATGGGCTTCCCTTGGCGGGTCACAAGGATAATCATGCAGGCTTGATGAGCCTAGAGCAGATGGAGAAATTTAGAAACCAATGTGGTGTCCGGGAAGGGGAGGAATGGGAGCATTTCGCGGGGCTCTCGGAACACAAGGATGATTTAAGAGGCTTTATCAAAAGGGTTCCGTTTTCTTGCAGGGAGCAACGGCAACATCAAGCAGGTCCTATTATTGTGCCTTCAAGATTAGAATTTCGTGAAACTGCAAACACGTCTACACAGGAATCTTTTGGAAGAATTTTAAACGAGTTAGGGAAAGAGGATAGCGAGTTTTCTCAGCGACTTGTTTCAACTTCGCCAGATGTTACTGTTTCGACGAATCTTGGGCCGTGGGTAAATAGAAAACATATCTTCGACCGACAAGAGAAGCCCGACATATTTAGTAGTGAAGAGGTTGTTTCNGCGCAGAGCTGGATTATGTCGCCTGCCGGGCAACATATAGAGCTCGGTATTGCGGAGAATAATCTGTTTTTAATGTTGGCGGCCCTCGGTCTCTCGGCAGAGTGGTTCGGTGTGCGACTTTTGCCTATTGGAACACTATACGATCCTTTCATTGCAAGAGGGCTGGATGCCCTTAATTATGCCTGTTATCAGGACGCACGGTTTATGCTAGTAGGGACCCCTTCAGGCATAACATTAGCACCAGAGGGTGGCGCCCACCAATCTATAGGGACCCCGCTGGTTGGTATAGGTCAACCAGGACTGACTTATTTCGAGCCGACATACGCGGATGAACTGGCTATCATTATGCAGTGGGGCTTTCGTCATATGCAGACAGACGATGGGGGCTCAATCTATCTTAGGCTCTCTACTAGGCCTCTGGAGCAACCTGATCGCAGTTTAAGTGAGGAGACGGTTAGCCAGATAATTTCAGGGGCCTATTGGCGGCAAAAACCTACGAGTGAGGCCTCTTTTGTTCTTGTTTACTGCGGGGCTGTGGCTCCCGAAGTAGAACATGCTTTTCATGAGGTATTGGAGGATGAACCGAGTGCCGGATTGTTGGCCATAACTTCGCCAGACCGAATCTACGAGAATTGGCAAAGTGTAAGAGGTCGGCAATCTNGTGAGAGAGACACTGGCCCCGCTTTTATAGAAGAGGTCCTTGAAATAGTGCCAAATTCGGCGGCCTTAATAACGGTCATTGATGGCCATCCGGCGACGTTAGCGTGGCTGGGCTCTGTGCGAGGCCATCGTATATATCCTCTAGGGGTGAGTACTTTTGGGCAATCTGGAGATATTTTGGATCTGTATGCTTCTTATGGCCTTGACTCAAATGCGATTATTNGTGCCGTAGCAACGGCCTGCTTACAAGCTCGATAACGTCATAAGAAACATCAAGTTGNGGCTAAATGGTGCGGGCGAAGGGACTTGAACCCCCACGGCCTTTCGGCCACTAGGACCTAAACCTAGCGCGTCTGCCAGTTCCGCCACGCCCGCACTGATGCCGAGTAAATCCATTATTAGCTTTAGTGACAAGACAATAAAATAAGATCTTTCGGGGATCTTGAAACTCGGCGACCCTTTGGTACATGAATTGTATTTAATATTGCAACAACTTAGCACTATATGTTTTGATCACACTAAGGTTGGCGGATGCGAAAATTTGCCTAAGGAGAGCAGTGTGCTACAAGTGCCATCTATATTGAGGCAATCAAATACGCATTTACTTAGTTCCACTGTCTCTCCGATGTGGGCATGGAAGCGGCTTCGGATGATATTAGGGTGCGGTTGGTAGATTTTTGAACATAGGCGTAACAGACGATGCAAGTAACAGAGACAAGTTCTGAAGGTTTAAGGCATGAGTACCAAGTTTTGGTCTCCAAAAATGAAGTGTCCGGCAAGATAAGTGCGCGNCTTGAGGAACTTCAAAAGACCATCAAAATTAATGGATTTCGGCCCGGAAAGGTGCCAATAGGGATTTTNAGGCAACGTTATGTCGACTCTGTTATGGGAGAGGTATTGCAAGGCATGGTCGACCAAACTTCTCAGCAAGTTCTTGAAGAACAGGGTGTTAGGCCGGCCTTACAACCTCAAATTGAAGTTAAAACATTCGAGGAGGGAAAGGACCTTGAGTATGTGCTGCAAGTTGAGGTCCTGCCTGATATTGATGTCCCTGAACTAAAAAGCCTTAAATTTACTAGACTTAAATCTGACCCAAAAGACTCGGAGGTCGATTCCGCGGTGGAACGGCTTGCTGAGCAGAGCAGAGGGTTCTCAGAAGTAAAGCGGGNACGCAAATCTAAATCTGGAGAGATCCTGGTTATTGATTTTAATGGTATGGTTGATGGTGAGCCGCTCCAGAGCGCCCAGGGGACCGATTACAACTTACGTCTTGGTAATAATTCTTTTTTGCCCGGGTTTGATGATGAGATTTTAGGGTTGAAGCCGGGGGATGAGAAGTCGGTAAAGGTTGTTTTACCCGATAATTATCCTGATGAGAAGGTCCGGGGAAGCCAGGCGATCTTTGACGTTGTAGTGAAAAAACATTTGGAACCCGACGAACTAAAAATAGATGATGATTTGGCCAAAAAACTGGGACTAGAGACAATAGGAGCTCTCCGAGAAGCGGCGAAAGCGGAATTACAGCGGGGCTACGATGAGCAAAGCCGAAACCGACTAAAACGGGAGATTCTGGATTCTTTTGCGGAAAAATATGATTTCAATGTCCCATCGGGAATGGTCGAAAAAGAGTTCGAAGGTATTTGGGGACAGTTTCAACAGGATATGAAACAGAGCGATACTGACCTGGAAAAGTTGGGTAAATCAGAGGAGGAACTCCGGAGTGAGTATAACCATATTGCTGTACGGCGGATCAGACTAGCTTTGCTATTGTCGGAAATTGGACGTGAGAATGACATAACTGTCGAACGGGAGGAATTAAATAGGGCAATAATTGATCAAGCTAGACGTTTTCCTGGCCGCGAGAAAGAAGTAGCAGATTATTTTGGTTCTAATCCAGAAGCCTTAAGTAGTGTTCACGCGCCGCTGTTTGAAGATAAAGTGATTGATTTTGTCGTTGAGATGGCGGAAATTTCTGAAGAGATTGTAACCGTAGATGCCCTCTATGCTAGCCTCGAGGACCCTGCCGAGAGGCCTACTAAAAAGAAACGAACTAGCAAAAAGAAATCAGTGAAAAAAACATCTGAGAAAGTTGCTCCTAAGAAGAAACGCGCTGCCCGAAGCCCTGCCAAAAAGAAAACCGTATAACGTGTCGAGGTATAGAGATGGGTCATCCTAGAGATACATACATGAGTGCACTAGTGCCTATGGTTGTTGAGCAGACTAATCGTGGAGAGCGCGCCTATGATATTTATTCTAGGCTTTTGAAGGAAAGAATTATATTCTTAACAGGACCTGTGGACGACCATGTGGCCTCTGTAATTACAGCTCAATTTCTATTTTTAGAAGCTGAGAATCCTGAAAAAGATATCTCTTTTTATATAAACTCACCTGGAGGTATTGTTTCATCAGGGTTAGCTATTTACGACACGATTCAGTATATTACTCCCAAGGTTTCGACATTGTGCATTGGTCAAGCAGCTTCCATGGGATCCCTTTTGCTTACAGCTGGTGCCAAAGGGTCCAGATATTCGGTTCCTAACGCAAGAATTATGATCCATCAACCGTCTGGGGGGTTTTCTGGACAGGCTTCAGATATTGAGATTCACGCTAGAGAAATTCTTTCACTGCGTTCCAGACTGAATGAGATTTATGCTAAGCACACTGGCAAAAAGCTGAAGGCTATCGAAGATGCCATGGAAAGAGACCATTTTTTAACGGCTGAGGATGCGAAAGATTTCGGATTAATTGACCAAGTGGTGGAGACAAGGCCGAAGGCAACTGCTTGAAAAGCAGTAAAATTTGTATAAGAATTTTGGTTGGAATATGGGAGAATTGGAAATCGTGGGTCTGCTAAGGAGGGCCTGACAAGCTAATCTGAAAAGTTTCTGATTATTTTTAAAAAATGCAGTTGTTTGGTTGGATAAGTTAGGTAAACGCGACTTTAAAAATTTAAGACAGCGGAATGGAATCTAGATGACCAAGAGTAGTAACACAGATAGCAAAAACACCTTGTATTGTTCTTTCTGTGGAAAGAGTCAGCATGAGGTGCGGAAACTTATTGCAGGGCCAACAGTTTTCATCTGTGATGAATGTGTCGAACTATGCATGGAAATCATCAGGGAAGAGCATAAGAATGACGTTGTTAAATCAGAAGATGGAGTGCCTACGCCTTCAGAGATTTGGGAGGTCTTAAATGATTATGTGATCGGACAGGAGCGAGCAAAGAGAGTGCTTTCNGTTGCTGTTCACAATCATTACAAACGAATTTCCCATGGTTCTAAAAACGATGATGTTGAATTAGCCAAGTCTAATATCCTTCTGGTGGGCCCAACGGGGTGTGGCAAAACGCTATTAGCTGAAACCTTGGCGAGAATCTTGGATGTGCCATTNACCATGGCTGATGCTACTACTCTTACGGAAGCGGGGTATGTGGGTGAAGATGTAGAAAATATAATTTTGAAGTTGCTTCAAGCTTCTGATTATAACGTTGAAAGAGCTCAACGCGGCATTGTTTACATAGATGAAATAGATAAGATTTCTCGAAAATCAGACAATCCTTCTATAACTCGGGATGTTTCTGGAGAAGGCGTTCAACAGGCATTGTTAAAAATTATGGAGGGTACTGTGGCAAGTGTGCCTCCTCAGGGCGGACGCAAGCATCCTCAGCAGGAGTTCTTACAGGTAGACACTACAAATATTCTTTTTGTATGCGGCGGGGCTTTTTCTGGTCTGGAGAGAATTATTTCTGAGCGCGGGCAAGGAACCTCGATAGGCTTTGGTGCTGATGTTAAGCCTCCTGACGAGCGTCGAAGTGGGGAAGTGCTAAGGCAAGTGGAACCAGAAGATCTATTAAAGTTTGGTTTGATCCCTGAGTTTGTGGGGCGCCTGCCTGTCGTTGCTACAATTGATGACCTTGATGAGAGTGCTCTCATTGAGATATTAAGCCAGCCAAAGAACGCTCTCGTGAAACAGTACCAAAAATTATTTGATATGGAAGATGTGAAACTATCTTTTTCCGACGATGCATTAGCTGAGGTGGCCCAAAAAGCTATAAGTCGAAAAACAGGTGCTCGTGGCTTACGATCGATTCTTGAAAATGCATTGTTGGATACAATGTTTGATTTGCCAAAGATGGATGGGGTTGAAGAGGTTGTGATTAATAAGGAAGTGATTGAGGGGCGGTCTCAACCTCTACAAATCTATTCAGAACGCCATGAAGATATGGGTTCCTCAGCATCTTAACTCTGTGTTCTTGTGTTCTGTAGACTTGAAAAAACGTAAAGCCATCTCCATTTAGAATCAAATGGGAGAGGTAGATGGGCTACTTGGTGGTGGGAGTTATATGAGTTTCATTAGAAACTGTGAAAATACAATAATTTGTCGTCCGTGGTAACGTGAAGAGGTAAAATGAGTGAACTAACAAGTTATCCGTTACTTCCTTTGCGGGATATAGTGGTTTTTCCCCACATGATAGTTCCACTTTTCGTGGGACGTGAAAGATCTGTTCGTGCACTAGAAGAGGTGATGAAGACAGATAAGCATATTTTTTTAGCAGCCCAAAAGAAGGCTGGGCAAGATGATCCAGAGGAAAACGATATTTACCGAGTCGGCACTATTGGAACGGTGTTGCAGTTGCTTAAACTGCCGGATGGGACGGTTAAAGTCTTGGTTGAGGGCGGAAAGAGGGCCCAAATTGCAAATTTCGCAGAAAATGCCGCATTTTTTGAGGTCAACGCCTCAATTTTAGATGAGCCGGAGAGCAATCCAAGTGAGCTCGATGCTTTGATGCGCTCCACTGTGTCCCAATTTGAGAATTATCTGAAGTTAAATAAGAAAATACCCCCTGAAGTACTTGTTTCACTTAGTCAAATAGAGACCCCTTCTCGACTTGCGGATACCGTGGCCTCGCATCTGTCTATAAAGGTTGCGGCGAAACAAGAACTTCTAGAGTTAGAGNCAGTTAACGAGAGGTTAGAGAAAGTTTATTCGCTGATAGAAGGCGAGATAGGGGTAATGCGAGTTGAAAAAAAGATAAGGTCCCGTGTCAAAAGGCAAATGGAGAAAACCCAACGGGAATACTATCTGAATGAGCAAATGAAGGCTATCCAGAAGGAACTAGGTGACGGGGATGATGGCAAGGATGAAATTGCCGAACTTGAAGATAAGATTGAGAAAACTAAACTTAGTAAAGAGGCCAAAGAAAAAGCTCTCGTCGAGATAAAAAAGCTCCGCAACATGAGCCCCATGTCAGCTGAGGCTACAGTGGTAAGGAATTATCTTGATTGGCTGTTGAGTATTCCATGGAAGAAACGGTCGCGTATAAAAAAAGATCTGAGGGCTGCCCAGAAGGTGCTGGACGATGACCATTATGGCTTAGCCAAAGTTAAGGAGCGCATAACTGAGTATTTGGCAGTCCAACTGCGGACCAAGAAGATGCAGGGGCCGATCCTGTGTCTAGTTGGGCCGCCGGGTGTTGGAAAGACTTCACTAGGGCAATCCATCGCCAGGTCAACAGGTAGAAACTTTGTGCGAATGAGTTTAGGTGGAGTTCGCGACGAGGCTGAGATTAGGGGCCATAGAAGAACTTACATTGGATCCTTGCCTGGGAANGTGATCCAAGGATTAAAAAAAGCGAAGACATCTAATCCACTGTTCTTATTGGATGAGGTAGATAAAATGGGGGCTGATTTTAGGGGAGACCCAGCTTCGGCTTTANTGGAAGTATTAGATCCTGAGCAAAACATTGCTTTTAATGACCATTACTTAGAAGTTGACTATGATCTTAGTGAGATCATGTTCTTGACAACAGCGAATACCTCGAGGATTCCAGCACCATTACTGGACCGCATGGAGGTTATTCATCTCTCTGGTTATACAGAGGATGAGAAGGTTGCCATAGCAACTCGACATCTGATCCCCCGCTTAATGAAAAGAAATGGCGTGCAAGAGAGTGAGTGGGAAATATCTGAATCGGCGCTCCGTGACCTTATCCGTTATTATACCAGAGAAGCGGGGGTCCGTAGTTTGGAAAGAGAGTTAGCTAATCTAACTCGTAAAGCCGTAAAGGAGATCTTGTTAACAAGTGCTAAGAACATCAAGGTTACTGTGCGGAATTTAGAGACATATGCCGGAGTGAGGCGGTATCGGCATGGTGAAATAGACCATGACGACAGTATTGGAATAACTAATGGGCTAGCATACACGGAGACCGGGGGTGATCTTTTGTTGATTGAGACTGTGTCTATGCCAGGTAAAGGCAAGATAATACCGACCGGAAAACTTGGTGAAGTTATGCAAGAATCGGTTCAGGCTGCTTGGTCTTATGTGCGTTCAAGATCAGCAGAGTTTGGGATTAAACCGCCATTATTCCAGAAATTTGATATTCATGTTCATGTACCGGAAGGGGCTACGCCCAAGGATGGTCCATCCGCAGGAATAGCAATTACCACTTCAATTGTGTCGATTTTGACGGGAATCCCTGTTTCTAGCTCTGTGGCTATGACTGGTGAAGTTACTTTGCGTGGCCGAGTGTTACCTATTGGAGGGCTGAAAGAGAAGCTCTTAGCTGCTCTCCGTGGGGGACTCAAAACGGTGCTGATACCATCTGATAACGAGAAAGATTTGGCTGAAATACCTGAAAACGTGAAAAAGGGCCTGAAAATTATTCCGGTATCCAACGTAGATGAGGTGCTTAAACTAGCTCTGACCAANGCTTTAACGCCTATTAAATGGAATGAGGTGGACGAGGTGGAAAGTGTATCTGGGCCGTCAGAAGGGCGAAATAGTGATCCGTTATTAACGCATTGAGCTTATAATCCGATGTATTTGCTGTCGTTTCAATCTTTGGCCTAAAAATACTCTTATATTTACATTAGGTTTGCGTTGACGAGTTCTGTTNCTGACGGCTACAGTGTGGGGGTTACAACAAGGCGCGGTCTGAAAACCCGCGGAAAATTGGAGTGGAAGGGTGTGTGGGGGCGCCCGCCACTCAAGCAAACTATTGAACAACGGGATTAAAAGGGGACCGACTGTGAATAAGAATGACTTAATTGGTGCCGTCTCAGGTGCCTCCGGATTGTCCAAATCAGATGCCACTAAGGCTGTTGACTCGGTTCTAGATTCTATTACTGGGACATTAAAAGATGGCGGTGATGTTCGATTGGTTGGATTTGGCACTTTTAGNGTTTCGCGGCGCGCTCAAACCAAGGGGCGCAATCCTCGGACTGGGGAGGAGATAACTATTCCTGCCTCCAACCATGCTAAATTTAAGGCCGGGAAGGCGTTAAAAGAGGCACTAAACTAAAGTAAGTAATCTGGGTTGCGCGGTTTGTNAAAGACTATGGAGTGCCAGTGACCGATGGTCGCTGGCATTTCCCCGTCTGAAGGGAAACCATGTTTTATTACAGGTAATATGGAGGTCTAGGGCGATTAGCTCAGCTGGGAGAGCACCTCGTTTACACCGAGGGGGTCGGCGGTTCGATCCCGTCATCGCCCACCACCTTGTCCATCGGCGCGGCCTCATCCTGCACTTGGGGCGGTTGACACTGAGTAGCGGCTAGCGTAAAGCAGGAGCCTTCTTAGGACCTCTATGGGGGTGTAGCTCAGTTTGGGTAGAGCGCCGGCCTGTCACGCCGGAGGCCGCGAGTTCGAGTCTCGTCCCTCCCGCCATTCTCCTAAGAAAACTTGAGCGAGTATTCGCGCTCTAGCTATGAGAAATACAACCGGCTATTTTGATTGAAGAATGGTCAGGCGTAGTTATTGGCATCAGGTGTTCCGGCAATGAAAACTATACTGGGATTTTGAGAGAGCGTCTCATTCCTTTTGGGTAACGTCCTTGAAGACTGAGCGAAAATTTGTTGGGGTCCAACGATTTGGAACTATACTGCCGATTGGAGACTCTTAGCGGGGATATTGGTGTGATTTCTAATATCAAGGAGATGAAGCGAATCATGAACGGAATACTTGTTCAGACTGGTGATTCTATAGGAATTTTTTAGGGATATCTGTTCCTAGTTAAGTATGAATAGTGCATCAGGTCTGGGAAATTTATATATTTCAAAGTAATTGAGAAAAAGGTATGTCCAGAGGAGTTTTGCAAGTTGAAAACACTTGAGCCTATGTGCTACACGAGGCTTTATCTGTAGCGTGCATTAACAACAATTCTGAGCACGCGATGCTAATGCTGAGGGATAATTGTGGCACTTTTTGGCCAAGGAAGCAGATTGGTCCTATGCAGACGGAGCTGACAGAATACCTACCAATCATCGTATTTTTTGGGGTGGCGACCGTTCTAGCAACTGCGATGGTTGTGGGATCACTGATTGTGGCGAGGCAAGCCCCTGACAAAGAGAAATTATCATCCTATGAGTGTGGATTCGAGCCGTTTGCAGACTCCCGAGAGCGTTTCGATGTTAGGTTTTACCTTGTAGCAATTCTTTTTGTGATTTTTGATTTAGAAATAGCTTTTTTGTTTCCGTGGGCAGTTGTTCTTACGGAGATAGGTCCCTTCGGCTTTATTTCTATGATGACGTTTTTGGCAATTTTGACTGTTGGTTTTATATATGAGTGGCGTAAGGGGGCTCTTCAGTGGGAATAAAGCAAGAACCTAAGAATGATGGAGTTCTGCTTGCCGAATCAGCTACTTTTGCGGAAAAAGGATTCGTTTTGACCAAAGTGGAGCGGCTTGTAGGTTGGGCAAGATCAGGCTCACTTTGGCCGATGACTTTTGGTTTAGCTTGTTGTGCGGTTGAAATGATGCAAGCTGGGGCAAGCAGGTATGACCTAGATCGTTTTGGCGTAGTCTTTCGCCCAAGTCCAAGACAATCAGATGTTATGATTGTAGCTGGAACGTTGACTAACAAAATGGCACCAGCCTTAAGAAAAGTTTATGACCAGATGGCGGAACCACGATATGTAATTTCCATGGGTAGTTGCGCGAATGGTGGGGGCTATTACCATTATTCTTACTCAGTTGTTAGGGGGTGTGACCGCATTATACCAGTGGATATATACGTCCCGGGGTGCCCACCGACGGCTGAAGCCCTTGTTTATGGTATACTCCAGTTACAAAAGAAAATACGACGTACAAGCACGATTATTAGGTGAGCTTAGATCAATTGGGTAGTTCCTGAACTATGTCATCCTTAGAAAAATTAAAGACGCATTTATTGAAGGCTCTTAACTTGAGTTCAGTATCTGTTGATATCGTGGGAAACGAATTATGTCTACACAGTGATGCAGCAAATCTGCGCAAACACTTAACAGTTTTAAGGGATGAGGGGAATTTTCAGTTCAAACAGCTAACGGATTTATTTGCTGTTGACTATCCAGAAAGGACGCAACGATTTGAGGTGATCTATCAACTCCTCAGTCTTACTTTTAATAGGAGAATTCGACTAAAAATCCAAATTAAGGAGAACGCTAGTGTTCCGTCGGTGATTAATATATTCAGTGCTGCTAACTGGTATGAGAGGGAAGTCTGGGATATGTATGGTATTTCTTTTGATGATCACCCCGACCTAAGGCGCTTACTAACAGATTATGGGTTTTATGGACACCCTTTGAGAAAGGATTTCCCACTTACGGGTTTTGTAGAATTGCGTTATGACGGTGAGGCACAGAGAGTTGCTTACGGCGCTGTTGATCTTGCGCAGGAATATAGGTCGTTTGACTTCACTAGTCCTTGGGAGGGTGCTTCGCAGATATTAAATGATCCGAGAAACACTTTTGGCGGACCAAAGATCGATGACGAAGAAAAGTAATGTCGACCTCTGATATTAAAAATTTTAATTTTAATTTTGGCCCCCAACATCCAGCGGCCCATGGGGTGTTGCGGTTAGTCTTGGAGATGGATGGTGAGGTGTGTCAAAGGGCAGATCCTCACATTGGATTGCTGCACCGAGGGACAGAAAAACTCATAGAACATAAGAATTACCTGCAAGCTCTGCCGTATTTTGATCGCTTAGACTATGTATCCTCTATGGGACAAGAACATTGCTTTAGCCTGGCGGTGGAGAAATTACTAGGTTGTGAAATCCCAATTCGCGCCCAATATATCCGTGTTCTTTTTCACGAAATTACGCGCGTATTGAATCATTTATTACAAATAAGTGCCAATGCCTTAGATATAGGAGCCATGACGCCTTTTCTCTGGATGTTTGAAGAAAGGGAAAAGTTGATGGAGTTTTATGAACGCGTTTCAGGAGCGCGATTGCATGCAGCATATATACGTCCGGGTGGAGTCCATAAAGATCTGCCCTATGATCTTATTGCTGATATTGAAAGATGGTCGGATGAATTCCCTAAAATTCTAGATGACGTAGAGACCTTGCTGACCAACAACAGGATCTGGAAACAGAGAAACGTCGACATAGGCGTTGTTTCAAAGGAACAAGCCCTCGATTGGGGTTTTAGCGGTGTAATGCTGAGGGGAAGTGGAGTGGCGTGGGACCTAAGAAAAGCACAACCCTATGATGTTTATGCGAGTATGGATTTTGACGTACCTGTGGGTAAAAATGGAGATTGCTATGATCGTTATCTCATTCGCCTAGAGGAAATGAGGCAAAGTCTGCGGATTATCAAACAATGTTTGGTTGAGCTACCTCAAGGTGAAGTAATGGTTAGTAATAACAAGATTTCACCACCAAAAAGAGCTGATATGAAAAATTCAATGGAATCCCTTATCCACCACTTTAAGTTGTACACTGAAGGTTACCACGTGCCTCGCGGCGAGACTTATGCTGCGGTTGAAGCGCCGAAAGGTGAATTTGGCGTATTTCTTGTCTCAGATGGAAGCAATAAACCATATCGGTGTAAAATTCGTGCTCCAGGATTTGCGCATTTGCAGGGCTTGGATTTTATGGTCAAAGGCCATCAGTTAGCTGATGTGGTCGCCTGTATAGCTAGTATGGACATAGTATTTGGTGAGGTTGATAGGTGAATAGCAATCTGTCTCATCCGCCAGACGAAAGGATGCAAGAATTTTCATTCACTGCTGAGAATAAACTGGCCGCAGAGAAAATTATTGCTAAATATCCAGAAGGGAGAGCTAGTAGTGCTTTGATTCCCTTGTTAGACCTTGCTCAACGTCAACACGATAATTGGTTGCCAAAGGAGGCCATTCGTTATGTGGCTGACCTTGTAGGTATATCTGAGATAAGGGCATTTGAAGTTGCCAGCTTCTATACAATGTTTAGACAGAGACCTCGCGGAAAATTTTTAATTCAAATGTGTAAAACCACCCCATGTTGGTTGAGAGGAAGTGACTCTCTTCTTGATGTTCTAAAAAACCACCTTGAAATCGAAATCGAGGAAACTAGTAAAGATAAGCTTTTTACATTGGTTGAAGTGGAGTGCTTAGGTGCTTGTGTAAATGCTCCTGTCGTACAGATAAACGATCAATATTATCAAGATCTGACGAGTGAGAAATTATTGTCTGTCATCGAGGGTCTGAGATCCGGATTGAAGATTGAATAAAGGCGACAGGCCTATGCCGAAAGACAGTTTGGGACTCAGATCTAAGGGGAAAGGTTATAGGAAAGTAGGATGTTACGGGAAAGTGAAAAAATATTTGGAAATCTGGATGGTGCCGGGCAATCTAATATTTACGCGGCCAAGGCCCGCGGAGATTGGAACAATATTAATGGAATACTTAAATTGGGCCGCGATAATATCATTGCGGAAGTAAAGAAATCTGGCCTGAGAGGCAGGGGAGGAGCTGGCTTTCCGACGGGACTCAAATGGTCGTTTATGCCGGCGGATAAAGATGAGCGACCTTCATATCTTGTCGTTAATGCAGATGAAAGTGAACCGGGAACCTGCAAGGACCGCGACATACTCCGAAATGAACCACATAAACTACTCGAAGGATGTTTGATAGCCGGCTTTGCGATTGGAGCAAACAGAACTTACATCTATATCCGAGGTGAGTTTGTTAAAGAGGGGGAAATACTTCAGGCAGCAATCGACGAGGCCTATGACCAAGGTCTATTAGGAAAAAATGCATGTGGCTCGGGGTTTTTACATGATGTGTATATACACCGGGGAGCTGGAGCCTATATTTGTGGCGAAGAGACGGCATTGATAGAGAGCCTGGAGGGGAAGAAAGGACAGCCAAGATTAAAACCTCCTTTCCCGGCCAGTGCGGGTCTTTGGGGGTGTCCCACAACTGTTAACAACGTAGAAACCATAGCGGTTATTTCGACAATAATGAGAAGGGGAGCTTCATGGTTTTTAAAATTTGGACGTGAACGAAATTCAGGAACTAAAGTTTTTTGTATTTCAGGGCATGTGGAAAAACCATGCAACATTGAGGAAGAAATGGGTATTCCTCTGCGTGAACTAATCGACAAACATGCTGGGGGCGTTAGGGGAGGATGGGAGAATCTTCTGGCCGTTATACCTGGGGGTTCATCGGTACCTCTCATACCAAAATCTGTTTGTGATAATGTAATCATGGATTTTGATGCGCTGGCGGATGTCCAATCGGGATTAGGCACTGCAGCCGTAATAGTCATGGATAAGTCTACGGATATAATAGCGGCTATATGGCGGTTGTCACAATTCTACAAACATGAAAGTTGTGGCCAATGTACCCCGTGTCGAGAAGGTACGGGTTGGCTCTCAAGGATGATGAAACGTTTTACAGACGGAACCGCCAAGATTGAAGATATTTCACTTATTGAAAATGTAAGCAAACAGATTGAGGGACATACTATTTGCGCTCTTGGTGATGCTGCAGCTTGGCCAATACAGGGTTTAGTGCGGCATTTTCGAACAGAAATGGAACAGAGAATCATAGATATGCAAGGAACAAACACTGGTTAAAGCGATGGTCAAGATTTTAATTGATGGGATCGAATATCAGGTTGAATCAGGTACTACAGTAATGCAGGCGTGCAATGTTGCAGGCGTTGAAATACCGCATTTTTGTTTTCATGAACGTTTGTCCATAGCAGGAAATTGTCGAATGTGTCTTGTTGAAGTTGAGGGAACTCCTAAACCTATAGCTTCGTGTGCAATGCCCGTGGCACAAAATATGTCGGTAAGAACGGGGTCTGAAATGGTTCATCTTGCCCGTAAGGGTGTAATGGAATTTTTATTGATTAATCATCCCTTGGATTGCCCTGTGTGTGATCAGGGAGGTGAGTGCGATTTACAAGATCAAGCTTTGGGATATGGGCGGGATTCAAGTCGTTTTTTCGAGGAAAAACGGGCCGTAAGTGAAAAAGATTTTGGCCCTCTGATTAAAACTCATATGACGAGATGTATCCATTGCACAAGATGTGTGCGTTTCATGGAGGAGGTCGCTGGGGTGCCTAATATAGGTGGGTTTGGTCGTGGTGAGGACATGGAGATTACGGCAAGTCTCGAACACGGGTCAGATTGCTCAGAGATGTTTGGTAATATTATTGACTTATGTCCAGTCGGTGCATTGACCTCAAAACCATACGCTTTTGTTGCTCGACCTTGGGAGTTGTTAGAAACAGAATCCGTCGATGTGCTTGACGCTGTTGGTAGTAATATTCGGATAGATGTTCGGGATAAACAAGTGATGAGGATTACTCCACGACTCCATGAGGACGTTAATCAGGAGTGGATTGGCGATAAAACACGATTTGCTTATGATGGTCTACGAAAGCAACGATTGGATAAGCCATATGTACGACAAGCGGATGGTAAATTAACTCCTGTGAGTTGGGATATCGCTTTTGAGCGTATTCGCAGGGAGGTAGAAAAGCTGGATGGCACTGAGCTTGCTGCTTTGGCGGGTGATCTTTGTGATGCGGAGTCAATGCTAGCGTTAAAAGATTTATTTTCTGCACTAAATTGTCCCAATATTGATTGTAGACAGGATGGTGCTGTTCTGCAGGCTCAGCCAAGGTGTAGCTACATCTTTAATACTTCCATTGCTGGTATCGATCAAAGTGACTTGTGTTTATTGATAGGAAGCAATCCAAGATTGGAAGCACCAATCATAAATACTAGATTGCGAGCAAGATGGTTAGATGGGGATTATCCTGTCGCTAACATAGGAAAACCAGTTGATTTAAGTTACCCAGTTGAAGAATTGGGGTCTGGGAATCAGGTGTTATGTGAGATTAGCGAAGGGAAGCACCCTTTTTGTGAACAATTAGAAAGGGCTTTGACTCCAATGCTAATTATTGGGCAGGGGGCGCTAGCTCGGGCCGACGGAGAAAACATCTTATGGTCTAGCAAGGTAATTGCTGAGAAATATGATTTGGTTCGGGAGGGATGGAACGGCTTTAATGTTTTGCACACTGCGGCGGCAAGGGTAGGTGGATTGGATCTTGGACTAGTGCCATCTCCGAATGGAATAGGCGCACGCCAAATACTTTCTGGAGATTTTCGAGAAACGCCTCTTAAGTTGCTTTACCTTTTGGGCGTGGATGAGATATGTCCAGATTCCCTGAAGGGATTGTTCATTGTGTACCAAGGCCACCATGGAGACAGGGGAGCAAATATTGCTGATGTCGTGTTACCTGGAGCTGCGTATACGGAGAAGGAAGGGTGCTATGTTAATACAGAAGGCCGACCGCAATACGGCAGAGCAGCAACCCAACCGCCAGGAGACGCCAGGGAGGACTGGGCTATTTTGAGGGCCCTTTCTGCTAGGCTTGGCGTTACATTGCCCTATGATACTTTTAGTGCCTTAAGGGCAAAAATGAGCCAGATTTGTCCAGATCTGGGAAATCCCAACGTAATATCAAAATCCGAATGGAGTGAGTTTGGATTGCAAGGGTCTTTCGGGGACACAACCCCATATAGCAGCGCGGTTAAAAACTATTTCATGACAGATCCTATATCCCGCGCTTCTAATACAATGCTTGAGTGTACAAAATGGTTTTTGGCAACACATCGGGTAGATCCGTCTGCCAATAGTGCAGACTGATGGAATATTTTCTGCACAACTTTCTTTTGCCAAGCGGAAAATTAGTCTTCCAAGTCCTTTTAATTATTGTGCCCCTCTTAATAGCGGTGGCGTATTTAACTTATTTTGAACGAAAACTAATTGGAGCAATTCAACTTAGGCGTGGACCTAATACAGTGGGCCCCTTTGGGCTACTTCAACCTATAGCTGACGGGATCAAACTTTTCTTGAAGGAAACAATTGTTCCAACGGGTGCAAATCAAATAATCTTTGTTCTAGCTCCTATGATTACATTTGTTCTTAGTTTTGCGGCTTGGGCGGTTATACCATTTGATGAAGGGTGGGTGCTATCAGATATAAATGTTGGAGTTTTATACCTAATCGCCATTTCCTCTTTAAGTGTCTATGGGGTGTTGATTGCGGGATGGGCAAGCAATTCAAGGTATGCATTTCTAGGGGCTCTTCGTTCCGCTGCACAAATGGTGTCTTATGAGGTCTCTATGGGATTCGTTATAGTAACTGTACTGGTGTGCGTTGGATCGCTTAATCTTACTACGATAGTTAATGCCCAACAAAAGATTTGGTTCTTTTTTCCATTGTTTCCGATGTTTATTATTTTCTTTGTGTCTACGTTAGCGGAGACCAATCGACATCCTTTTGACCTTCCTGAGGATGATGCTTCCCTAGTGGCTGGGTATTTTGTTGAGTATTCATCAATGCCCTTTGCTTTGTTTTTTCTTGGAGAGTACGCTGCGATGATTTTGATGAGTGCGATGACTACCATTTTATTTTTTGGTGGTTGGCTTCCGCCAATCGATGTTAGCCCCTTAAACCAGGTTCCGGGTATTATATGGTTTTTAACCAAAATAATTATTTTACTTTTTTGTTTTTTGTGGGTGAGGGCCACTCTTCCTCGATATCGCTACGATCAATTAATGAGACTTGGTTGGAAAGTCTTTCTTCCATTCTCTTTGTTAAGCTTAGTAATTACGTCAGCCATCGTTTTAGCACTGGATGGACAATTTGGTGCATTCACAGAATGGTTGTAGAGGTTAAGTAAAGTCATGTTGAGCCATAAAATTCGTTGGATATTTCTGATAGAAATCGTTAAAGGACTTTTGCTTACCCTTAGGTATGTCTTTCGAAAAAAAGTTACTCTTAATTATCCACATGAAAAGGGAAGGCTGAGTCCAAGATTTAGAGGCGAACACGCTTTGCGCCGTTATCCAAACGGGGAAGAACGCTGCATAGGATGTAAATTATGTGAGGCGATATGTCCGGCCCAGGCAATAACCATTGAAGTTCAGCCTAGAGACGACGGAAGCCGAAAAACCACCCGATACGATATAGATATGGTTAAATGTATTTATTGTGGTTTTTGTCAAGAATCCTGCCCTGTCGATGCCATTGTGCAAGGGCCCAATTACGAATTTTCAACTGAGACTAGGGAAGAGTTATATTTCACGAAACAAAAATTATTGGAAAACGGTGACCGGTGGGAGCCGCAAATTGCTAAAAATTTAGAAAATGAAGAACAGTATCAATGAGCTTGTGTATTTATGTAGAGGAACTAGTTCAAGATATGCAAGATTCTATTTCCTTTTCCAGGCAGTGGATTTCTGAATGTTGATTATCATTACTTTTTATCTTGTTTCCTCTGTCACTATTTTTGCGGCAACCATGGTGGTCTTTTCAAGAAATACAATCCACTCTGTTTTATGGTTGATTTGCGTATTTCTTAACGTCGCGATCCTATTTGTAACTCTAGGTGCAGAATTTTTGGCTATGATTCTTGTGATTGTTTACGTTGGTGCGGTGGCTGTTCTGTTTATGTTTGTGGTTATGATGTTAAACATCAGTAAAACTAAGATTAAATCAGGGTTTTCAGAATATTTTCCAATTGGGAGTGTGCTGACGGCAGTGCTTCTAGCCGAGTTTGTTCTGGTGTCATTTTCTTTTTCTTCACATTTGTTTGAGCCACCAACGGGAGTGATTTCCGATCCACGGGGAAGTCTTACAAATACTGAGGAGTTGGGTAAAGTTCTTTATACTAAATATTTTTATTTGTTTCAGCTGTCTGGTTTAATTCTACTCGTTGCAATGGTTGCCGCTATTGTTCTTACTTTGAGAACTGGAAAAGATGTTCAAAGGCAGGAGATTGGCGAGCAAGTTGAACGAGGTAAGCAGGACGCGATCGAAATAAGAAAAATAAAGCCGTACAGTGGCGCCAAATGACCATTGGCTTAACCCATTATCTAGTGTTGGCCTCAATCGTTTTCACACTAGGTATCTTTGGTATATTCATAAACAGAAAAAGTATTATCGCGATATTAATGTCACTAGAACTGATCTTGCTAGGCGTAAATTTGAATTTAGTAGCATTTTCAGTTCATCTAGGAGACATAGTAGGCCAAGTATTCACTATGTTTGTTTTGACCGTTGCCGCAGCAGAGATATCAATTGGTTTGGCTATCTTGGTTGCCTTCAGCCGGCATCAGAAATCGATTCAGGTTGATAATATTAACCTCATGAAGGGGTGAATGCGGTGGTATTTCTGTGCATTTTTCTTCCTTTGCTTGCGTCTATTTTGGTGGCTTTGTTTGGCAAATCCCTAAGAAAGACAGGAGCACAAGCAGTTACTTGTGGCTCCATTGTGCTGTCAGCGATAATTAGTTGTTGGATTTTAACGACAACCATAAACAATGGAACGATTTATTCAATCCAACTTTTTGAATGGATAGAATCAGGTTCATTTTCGGCTTCTTGGGGAATTTATATTGATTCATTAAGTGCGTTGATGATTTTTATTGTGACAACCGTATCTGCATTGGTTCACATATATTCTATAGGGTACATGAGAAAGGATCCGCACGTTCCGCGATTCATGTGCTATCTCTCTCTATTTACCTTCTCAATGTTGGTTCTCGTAACATCAAATAACTTCCTACAACTATTTTTTGGATGGGAAGGTGTGGGGCTTTGTAGTTATTTGTTGATAGGTTTTTGGTGTACTAAAAAATCAGCAAATACCGCTGCCTTGAAAGCATTTCTCGTTAATCGGGTAGGGGATTTAGGGCTAATTCTGGGAATTGCCGCTATCTTTATGGTCTTCGACACATTAGAGTTTGGAAGTGTGTTTCGTCTTGCGCCAGAAGTATCCGGACAAAAAATCCAATTTTGCGGGTTCTCCTTTGAGGCTATTACAGTAATTTGTTTGTTGCTCTTCTTCGGGGCTATGGGTAAATCGGCACAGATTGGTCTACATACTTGGCTGGCTGACGCAATGGAGGGACCGACCCCAGTCTCAGCCTTAATCCATGCCGCCACAATGGTGACGGCTGGAGTTTTTCTGGTTGCGAGATGCTCTCCTTTATTTGAACTTTCCGAAGCAGCTCTGTTGGTTGTTACCCTAGTTGGTGGATTAACGGCTTTCATGGCGGCGAGCATAGCGTTAGTGCAGGTGGACATAAAACGTGTTGTAGCGTATTCAACGTGTAGTCAACTTGGCTATATGTTCTTTGCTTGTGGTCTTTCTGCGTATTCTGCTGCAATATTTCATTTGTTTACCCATGCTTTCTTTAAGGCGCTTCTATTTCTTGGAGCAGGCTCAGTCATTCACGCCTTTTCGGGTGAACAAGATATGCGAAAAATGGGTGGGGTGTGGCGTTTAATCCCGACAACGTACGGGGTAATGTTGGTTGGATCATGGGCATTAATTGGTTTACCCCCTTTTTCCGGTTATTTTTCAAAAGACCTGATTTTAGAATCCGCATATTCCTCCCATTCGTTGGTGGGGACGTTAGTGTTCTGGCTGGGAATAGCTTCAGTGGCGATGACAGCTTTTTATTCGTGTAAAGTGATATTACTGAGTTTTCATGGAAAATTTGGAGAGGACGAAAAGGTTTTTGCTCGGATACATGAGTCGCCTAAATCAATGACGATTCCACTCATTCTGCTGGCTATCGGAGCGATTGGTGCGGGTTATTTTGGCTTAAGCATGGTAGAAGAAAACAGTTTATTTTGGGGGAATGCACTATATGTTTCTGATCATCATGCGGGAATAAAATTTGTACACAATTCACCAGTATGGGTAAAACTTCTACCCATCATTATGACCTTAGGTGGTTTGGTGGCCTGTTGGCTGCTGTTAAGCAAGTACCGTGGGCCTCTTGTTCACTATTTATCTCGAGTAGCATTTGTACGTCAGTTGTTGGTCAACAAGTTGTTCTTTGATTACCTGTACGATGTAGTTTTAACAAATTTTTTAAAGAGAATTGGTTATGGCTTGTGGAAGGCGATTGATGAATCCGTTATAGATTCTTTGGGTCCCCAAGGCGTTGCTAGCGTAGTTGTGAGATCTTCCCAAAGATTGAGTCAGGGTCAAACAGGCTATATTTACCACTATGCTTTTGTGATGATTATTGGGGTCGCCTGCCTATTGGGTATCTATCTTCTATGGGAAACAGTTATCTAATGGATTGGCCCGTTCTTAGTATATTGATATTTCAACCGTTAATCGGAGCCCTGTTTGTGTGTCTGGTACGCGGCGATCAAGAATTGGTAGCCACCAATGTAAAAGCCGTCACGTTATGGTCCACAGGCATCACTTTTTTATTAGCTTGTTTTTTATGGACCCAATTTGATGCAACTATTTCCAATTTTCAATTCTCAGAAGAGAAGGCTTGGATCCCAAGTTTAGGGATATCTTATTCTTTGGGAATTGATGGCATTTCCATTATTTATATTGTTCTTACATCGTTTTTAAGCTTCATCTGTATCTTGTGCAGCTGGGAAGTGATAACTAATCGTGTGCGGGAGTATATGGTTGGGTTTCTGTTATTGGAAACCATGATTCTGGGTGCCTTTTGTGCGCTCGATACTATTTTATTTTATATGTTCTTTGAGGGTCTTCTTATCCCAATGTTCATTATCATTGGGATTTGGGGGGGGGCTGGTAGGATAAGGGCGGCCTTGAAGTTTTTTTTATATACACTGGCCGGGTCGGTCTTGTTTCTCGTTGCCATTATTCTGCTGTACCTGGAGGCAGGGTCGAGCAGTATTCCAACGTTAATGAAAAACGAGTTTCCATTCAGTTTTCAGATTTGGTTATGGCTGCTTGTCTTTGCTTCATTTGCCGTAAAGATACCAATGTGGCCTTTCCATACCTGGTTACCCGAGGCGCACGTGGAGGCGCCCACAGCTGGTTCTGTAATACTTGCGGGCGTGCTCTTAAAGCTTGGTGGTTACGGATTTATTCGGTTCTCATTACCTATGTTCCCGGATGCCACCGCGTATTTCACTCCGTTTGTTTTTATTTTGAGTGTGATCGCCATAATTTATACCTCATTGGTCGCTTTTGTGCAGGAGGATATGAAGAAACTAATAGCGTATTCATCAGTAGCTCACATGGGGTTCGTAACCATCGGGTTGTTCTCTCTAACCACTCAAGGTGTTGAAGGGGCACTTTTCATAATGTTGAGTCACGGGTTGGTTTCGGCCTCTTTGTTTCTATCGGTGGGAGTATTATACGATAGAACCCATTCCCGATTGATCAAAGATTATGGTGGGTTGGTTGATAAGATGCCCGTGTATGCTTTTGTTCTTATGGTATTTTCTTTAGCTGCTATTGGTTTGCCCGGCACATCAGGTTTTGTTGGAGAGATGTTGGTTTTGGTAGGGATCTTCTCAATAAGTACATGGACCGCACTTTTTTCCGGTTTAGGTGTTATTCTTGGAGCGGCTTATATGCTTTGGCTTTACAAGCGGGTTATTTTCGGGACTAACACGACAGAAAAAATAAGTGTGCTTTCAGATCTAAGTATTCGTGAACGTTCTATTTTTCTTCCCTTGGTTATTGCAATACTATTGATCGGATTTTACCCAAGACCAGTGCTTAACACTATGCATTTATCTGTAGAGAAATTACTTCTTCTTAGTCAACCAAGCCTAGAAATTAAAAATTTTTCAAAAGTAAAATGAATTATCTTCAATGAATATAAGTTTAGATGTGCTGCAACTGCGTCCTGAAATTCTTCTAACGGCAGGCTTGCTTATTTTGTTGGTTTTTGGGGCATTTCGCGATAAAGCGGGCGAGCCCCTTGTGACCCGTTTAATGATAGCCTTGCTAGCAATAGTCGCAATCCTCGTTGTTGTACGAGATTCTGAGAAGGTCAAATTATTTTCTGAACTTCTTATTTTGGACGCATATGGGAGATTTGCACAAACACTAATTATTGTCTCAGTAATTATGACATTATTAGTATCAGTAGCTTATCGAAAAACGTCAAACCTTATACAAAATGAATACCCAATTCTCATAGGATTTTCTGCTTTAGGCATGTTGTTAATGGTATTGGCAACTGACCTGATGGCACTGTATTTAGCAGTTGAGCTTCAAAGCCTTTCACTTTACGCCCTAGCAGCATTTGATCGGAATTCTGAGAGGTCATCGGAGGCGGGATTGAAGTTTTTTGTGCTGGGGGCATTATCCTCTGGCATCCTGCTTTATGGGTGCAGTTTTATATATGGTGCTGTTGGCAGCACTTCATTTGAACTAATAGCAGCCGCAGCCGCAATACCTGGTGCTGAACTTTCTCCGCTTCTTTTTGGTTTGGTACTGGTGTGTTGTGGGCTTGCTTTTAAGGTATCGGCCGTGCCATTCCATATGTGGACCCCTGATGTATATGAAGGTTCGCCTACACCGATAACTATGTTTTTTTCTGTAGGACCAAAAATAGCTGCTCTTAGTCTTTTGACACGGCTGCTTCTTGAGGCCTTTCCGGATGCAATTCATCAATGGCAACAGATTATTTGGTTCTTAGCAATAGCTTCAATGGTACTTGGCAGCCTATTGGCTGTGCTTCAGAATAATATCAAAAGACTTATGGCTTATAGCACCATCGCCCACGTTGGATATGTTTTAATGGGAATTGGTTTGGGTTCAGAATTTGCCATTAGTAGCGTACTTATTTATTTGGCTGTATACCTTGTTTTGGTGATTGGGACGTTTGGGTGCATCTTAGCGGCAAAAGTGAATAACTTTCACTTGGAACAAATTTCCGATCTTTCTGGCATAGGAAGAAATCAACCAATCTTTTCTTTAGCGTTTGCTATAATGTTGTTGGGCTTAGCTGGCATACCTCCAATGGCGGGATTTTTTGCTAAGTTTTACCTCTTTATATCCATCCTACAGGCAGAGATGTATTGGTTAGTATTAATTGCTGCGCTATCTACTATAATTGGGGCATATTACTACCTGCGAATTATTAAAGTAATGTACTTCGATGAATCTAAACAGGAACTAGATCAATTGAGTAATCCTGAGTTAAATATAATTATTGGCACGGCTGCCGTGTTCACACTTTTTTTCTTCGTGAACCATTCCATTATCGTTGACCATGCGGGTAGGGCGGCGGGATCTCTTTTTAATTAATATTAGGTATATTGAATTAATGGAAAAGCTGATGCCAGGCTACGTTCTTCATACATTGGAGGAGACGGATAGCACTAATGTAGAATGTAGGAAAATGGCTGAAGATGGGTCGGCTGAAGGATTAATAATTCAAGCCTCATCACAGTCTTCGGGAAAAGGGCGTCGAGGACGGACTTGGAGCTCCCCAAAAGGGAATTTATATTTTTCCATGTTAATCAAGCCTAAATGCAAAGTGAGTAAGGCACTGGAAGTCTCATTTGTCTCTGCTGTTGCAATGTGTGATGCCTTGGGCGCTTTATTGCCGCCGATGGTAGAGGTTAGGGTTAAATGGCCTAATGATATATTGCTTAATCAAAGGAAGTGCTGTGGGTTTCTGCTTGAATCCAGCAGTGATAGCTCCGGAAATGTCAAGTGGCTGATTATTGGAGCCGGTGTAAACGTAGAAAGTTTTCCAGAAGAGGTGGATTACCCAGCTACCAGTCTATCATTTGAAGGATCATCCAATCTGACTTTAAGAGAGGTTTTACTATCTTTCTTGCGTCATTTTAAGCGTTGGAAAAATGTCTGGGAGGTAGAAGGTTTTAACCCTATCAGAGAGGCATGGATAGAGCGCTCCATAGGCGTGGGACGGAGAATAACAGCTAAGCTGGGAGAGACATCCCACACTGGTATATTTTCTGATCTTAATGCAGACGGATCTTTGGTGATGACAACTGATGAGGGGGAAAAAGTGGTGATTACTTCTGGAGATATCTTTCCGGAGTTAAAAGCATGAAGCGTCGGCTGCTGCTATGCATAGATGGAGGGAATACCAATGTGGTTTTTGCGTTATTTGAGAATGATAAAATTCTTAATCAGTGGCGCATGAATACCAATAGCAGAACTACAGCAGACGAATATGGTGTTTGGCTCATAAATTTATTTTCTTTAAGTGGATTCAATATAGATGAGGTAGAGGCTACGGCCATTACCAACGTCGTGCCTTCTATTAGCTTCCAATTAAGGGAATTATGTAAGCGTTATTTTGGTGTCACTCCAATTTGCATAGAGTCTGCGGAAGATGTGCCTATCCCTGTTTTAATTGATAACCCTGCTGAGGTTGGTGCTGATAGACTCGTTAACGCAGTTGCTGCTCATGAGTATTATACAGGAGGGTTAATAGTTATTGATTTTGGGACCGCTACTACCTTTGATGTAGTTAGAGAGGATGGGGCCTACGCCGGGGGTATAATTGCGCCTGGCGTCAACTTGTCATTAGATGCTTTAGATCGGGCAGCTGCCCGCCTCCCTTCCATTTCAATTAAAAGACCCGAACATATTTTGGGCAAGAATACTGTATCTGCGATGCAATCTGGCATGTTTTGGGGGTATGTAAGTTTGATTGAAGGGCTCGTGTCGAGAATTAATATAGAATTTGATACGAAAATGACAGTGATAGCCACTGGAGGATTAGCTCCGTTGTTCCAAACTTCGTGCGAGGTAATTGATTCAATCGATGAGAATTTAACACTTAACGGGTTGAGACTGCTTTACGAAAATATTGCGAGCTCACCAAAATGAAAATTGAAAAAGAGCTTCTATTTCTCCCGCTTGGAGGTGCTGAAGAAATTGGAATGAACCTAAATCTATATGGCTTTGAGGAAAAATGGCTAATGGTCGATTTAGGAGTGGCATTTGGCGAAGATCGACTGCCAGGAATAGATACTATAATGCCAGACCCACAATTCATTGTTGATCGCCGTAAAGATTTACTAGGTTTGGTGTTGACCCATGGGCATGAGGACCATTTGGGTGCCATTAAATATTTATGGCCCCAGCTTAGATGTCCTATCTATGCCACACCATTTACGGCAGAATTGCTTCATTCAAAGTTATCAGAGACTAATTTTAGGAATGAAGTAGGCATAACTAAAGTGTCGTTGGGAGAGAGATTTTCTGTTGGACCTTTTGATCTTGAATTCATAAGCACCACTCACTCAATCCCTGAGCCCAATGCGATAGCTCTGAGAACTGCGTTAGGTACAGTCGTGCATACTGGAGATTTTAAAATAGATCGACAACCATTAATAGGGAAAACTTTTGATAGCGGGACTTTGTCCCGCATTGGTGATGAAGGTGTTTTAGCCGTTGTCTGCGATTCAACCAATGTATTTGAGGAGAAGGAGTCGGGATCCGAAAGTTTGCTAGGAGATACATTTGATAAAATTATTGGGGAGACGGAGGGGATAGTAGGAGTTACTACCTTTGCTTCTAATGTGGCTCGAATAAAGACAATTGTCGAGGCCGCTATCAGAAATGACCGCCACGCAGTGCTTATCGGAAGAAGTTTAATCCGAACAATACAAGTGGCTCGTAAAGCTGGTTACTTAAGTGAATTGCCTGATTTCATTTCTGAAAAAGATGTTAGTTTTCTGCCTCGAGATAAAGTTTTATTGATTTGCACCGGGTCGCAGGGGGAACCTCGGGGTGCGCTCTCACGTATTTCCTATGGTCAGAACCGAAACATTAACCTTAAGTCAGGTGATACAATCATTTTTTCTTCTAAAATTATTCCTGGAAATGAGAAAATGATTGGACGATTGCAAAATCGATTATCTGTGCTAGGTGTCGATGTGGTAACGGAAAGAGATGCTCTGGTGCATGTTTCCGGCCATCCATCCAAGATCGAATTGGCTGAAATGTATGCATTGACTCGGCCAAAGATTGCAATTCCAGTGCACGGTGAACGACGTCATATAGCGGAACACGCCAAGCTTGCTAAAAAGTTACAGATTCCACTAGCAATTCAGGTAAATAATGGTTCTTTGGTCCACCTTGCTCCCGGAAAAGCGCGGGTCATTGATGAGGTCGAATCGGGTAGGTTGGCTCTTAATGGCTCACAAGTTGTGCCAGTTGATAGTACTCTAATCAAAGAGAGAAAAAAGCTAATGCACGGGGGCTTAATTGGTTTGACATTGCTGCTCGGCTCTAAGGGTGATCTAAAAAAATCCCCTAATTTTATAAGTCGTGGGGTGTTTAATGACACTAATGAAAATGTAGCTAAAGATTTATCTGTGGTTGTTGAAAATTCTCTCAAAGAATTCCCAGAAGAGATTATGGGCTCTGACAATCTTTTGGCTAAGGAAATAAAAAAAGTTCTTCGCAGGGTGATTAAAAATAATTGGGAAATTAAGCCAGAGATTGTAGTAGAAATCATGAGAATTGAGGAATCTATAAAAGTGTAACGTTGTAGGATATAGTTTTATAATTCTTTTTAAGCTCAAAAGAAGAGAAAAATTATTTTATGATTGAAAAACTAAACCATGTGGCGATTGTAGTTCCAGATCTTTGTAAAGCAAAGCTTGTTTACGAAGGTGCGTTGGGGGCTAAGGTAAGTGGTGTCAAATCATTACCCGAGCATGGTGTGTCTATACTTTTCGTGGATCTTGGTAATACAAAGATTGAACTTATGCACCCGCTTGGTGATGGTTCACCCATTTCTACATTCTTAGAGAAGAACCCAAATGGTAGTATTCATCATCTTTGTTTTGAGGTCCATAGTATAGATGAAGCATTAGAATTTTTGACCAAGAAAGGGCTTCGTGTTCTGGGAGATGGTATCCCCAAGATTGGGGCTCATGGAAAACCGGTTGTTTTCTTGCATCCTAGAGATTTTTTGGGGACTCTAATCGAGCTCGAGGAAATCTAATAACAGATATAATAAGGCATTCTAAGAATGAGTAATTTAACCACTCTTTTTACATTTTTCATTACTTGGTGGCTTGTTTTATTTACAACCTTGCCTTTTGGGGTAAAACGAGTCGAGAATCCTGAGGACCGCATGGAGGTGGGGGCACCAGAGAAGCCACAATTGTGGCTAAAGATGGGAATTACGACCGCTGTTAGCATAGTATTTACAGGAATTTTGCGTGTCTGCATGGATGCCGGCATAATTTCTCTCAAAGATTTGGCGCTTTTATAACTGGAGAGTTTTAGTGAGTAGTAGCGGGGTGAAATTTCAATGCGATTGACTAATTACTTTCTGCCAACTTTACGGGAGACACCAGCTGAGGCTCAGATAAACTCCCACCGCTTAATGCTACGAGCAGGCCTTATTCGCCAAGCTAGCGCAGGAATTTATTCTTGGCTGCCTATGGGTTATCGAGTGTTACAAAAGATATCTGAGATTGTTCGAGCGGAGCAAAATCGTGCTGGTGCTCATGAAATGCTGATGCCAACACTTCAACTTGCTGAATTATGGAAACGAAGTGGAAGGTATGAAGCTTATGGCCCAGAGATGCTCCGCATAAAGGATCGCAACAATCGAGATATGCTGTATGGCCCAACAAATGAAGAACAAATTACGGAAATAGTATCCGATTCCATTTCTAGTTATAAAGATTTACCCAAGACACTCTTTCATATCCAGTGGAAATTTAGGGATGAGGTTCGTCCGCGCTTTGGGGTAATGCGTGGGCGAGAATTTTTGATGAAGGATGGCTATTCATTTGACTTAAGTCCTAATTTGGCTCGAACGTCATATAATAAGATGTTTATCTCGTACCTTAGAACCTTTGCTCGAATGGGACTAAAGGCTATTCCAATGCGTGCGGATTCTGGTCCAATAGGCGGGAGTATGAGCCATGAATTTATAATATTAGCTGAGACTGGTGAAAGTAAGGTATTTTTTCATTCGGATTATTTGGGTTTTGATGTCTTAAAACAGGAGGTGGATTATACTTCTGACCTTTCACAAGATGTTGCACTCTGGACCAAGTTATACGCGGCTACCGATGAACAACATAATAGCATACTCTTTGACGAGCAGGTGCCTTCAGAGAACCAGCGCGAAGGTAGAGGTATAGAAGTGGGTCATATATTTTATTTTGGGAAGAAATATTCGGATTCAATGAAGGCACAGGTCCTGGACTCCAACGGGGATATGGTGGGGTTAGAAATGGGTTCCTATGGTATTGGTGTTTCTCGCTTAGTAGGGGCAATTATAGAAGCTAATCATGATGAAAATGGGATCATATGGCCGACGCCTGTGGCCCCATATAGAATAGGCATTATTAATTTGAAAGTAGGTTCTAAAGATTGTGATGAAATATGTGAAGAGTTATATGCCCGATTAAAGGAGTTAAAAATTGATGTGTTGTACGATGATAGGGATGCAAGAGCAGGAGCTAAATTTGTAAATATGGATTTAATTGGACTGCCTTTCCAAGTAATAGTTGGCCCAAAAAGTGCTAAAAATAAAATGGTAGAGGTGAAGATAAGAGCAACTAGTGAGCGCTTCGAGAGCGATCTGCCTGGTGCTCTATCCAAAGTTATTGACTAATCAAAAGGGCTTTACAGAGCTTGATAAGCGTAAAATATAGAACGGATGTTGCTAATGTTCAGAAGTTTTGAATTCTGGGTGGCGGCCCGTTATCTTAAATCTAGAAATGGTGATGGCTTTATTTCTTTAATCGCCTGGTTTTCGTTGATTGGTATTGCTCTTGGTGTAGCTACATTGATTATTGTTTTGTCGGTGATGAATGGTTTCCGTCATGAACTTCTAACAAGAGTTCTGGGTATAAATGGACATATAAGTATTGAAGCAAAATCTGGACAAATAGGAATTAAAAATTTTGATGAGACAATAAAATCTGTTACAGGACTGCCCGATGTAACTCATGCTGTTGCTATCGTGGAAGGGCAGGTTTTGATCACCGGGAATGGTAACGCTCGAGGCGCAGTTGTCCGAGGTGTACGAAAACTCGATTTCCGACCAACAGATCTTCTTTTAACGGGCATCATAGCTGGGAGTATGGAGGAATTTGATGGGGGGAATGGCATTGTAATAGGGAGACGTTTAGCTAATTCCCTTGGCGTTAAAATAGGGGATAGCGTAACTATACTTTCTGCAAAGGGGCGCAACACTATCATGGGTGAAGTTCCTAGATCACGTGCTTACAATATTTTAGCTTTATTTGATATAGGGATGTATGAATACGATGCTGGAATAATATACATGCCCTTATCGCATTCTCAAAAATTCTTTTTACAAGACGACCATGTAAATAAAATTGATGTATTCCTTAAAGATCCCGAGTTTGCGAACCATAGTGGTATTAGAGTTGGGGCCGTTATTAATAACGACCTCAGGGTTTATACATGGAAACAAATTCACTCGCATTTTTTTAATGCGCTTCAGGTAGAACGCAATGTCATGTTTTTGATATTAACATTAATTATTCTGGTAGCCGCGTTTAATATACTTTCCAGTCTGATCATGCTGGTTAACAGCAAAACCAAAGGTATTGCTATTTTGCGAACGATTGGTGTTACTCGGGGGTCCATAATGAGGGTCTTTATTATCACGGGTGCATCGATTGGGAGTGTTGGCACTATTTTAGGTTTAGTGCTTGGTCTTTATTTCAGCTATAATATTGATGAGATACGAATTTTTCTGGAAGGTTTCTCTGGAACCGAGTTATGGTCTCCAGAAATCCGGTTTCTTTCTAATTTGCCTGCAATAGTCGATGTAAGTGAGGTAATTTTAGTTGTAGGAATTAGTTTATTTCTCTCTTTCGGAGCTACTATCTACCCTTCATGGCGAGCGTCAAAGTTAGATCCGGTGGAAGTCCTTCGTTATGAATGAGGCAAAAAGTAAAACAATTGTTCAGTTGGATAATGTTTGCAGGAGCTTCCAACAAGGCTCCAGAACTATTGAAGTTCTAAAAAATATTTCGATCAATGTGGAAGCGGGCGAATCTGTTGGTATATTAGGTCCTTCTGGGTCGGGAAAATCAACAATGCTTCATATAGTTGGCCTTCTTGAACCTCCTGATTCTGGCCACGTATTTCTAGACGGCCTTAATAGCAGCTTAATGAAGGACCATGACAAGACCATCCTTCGACGGAAATACTTAGGATTTGTTTATCAATTCCACCATTTGTTGTCTGAATTTTCTGCTATTGATAACGTTATTTTGCCGCAGATAATTGCAGGAAGATCAAAAAAAGAGGCCAGAGATCGTTCAAAGTTATTGCTAGAGAAGGTTGGGCTGATTTCTCGGTCTGAGCATAAACCGGGACAACTATCTGGTGGGGAACAACAGAGAATTGCAATAGCACGAGCATTAGCTAATAAGCCGAAGCTAATAATAGCAGACGAGCCTACGGGTAATCTTGACATGGAAACTGCGGAGAAAGTTACTGATGTCCTTTTTGAAATTCTTGCGAGCGAGGCGGTAGGAGCGATAGTTGCTACACACAATCCTGAATTAGTGGCGCGTTTGGACCATGCTTTCTCTCTACCGGAAATAGGATTAGGTAAACGCGTATCATAGGTCAACTTTACTTATTAAGTTGGGTTTTATCCTTGGTTTGGAGAGGATGATAAAGACGGTCCCTGTCCGTGAAGAGCTCTGATTTTACACGAAATAAATCATTTGTGTGGGGGGTAAATTTCGTAGAGTATTGCAACTGATCTAGGTTTGTAGTGGAACTGCTCGATGCCTCATTCACCATTTGTCCATCTTCGGGTACATAGCGCCTATTCGCTCTCTGAGGGAGCTGTAAAAATTCCCGAACTGGCAATGTTGGCTAAAAGAGGTCAAATGCCAGCTGTAGGTATTACAGATAGTGGAAATTTGTTCGGGGCGCTTGAATTTTCTGCGATGTGTGCCAAAAAAGGTGTTCAGCCGATTATTGGATGCCAAATTGGAATGGTATCGGCTGATTATGGAGAGGGGAGTTCCAGGAACCGGCCAGAAGAACTAGTTTTATTTGTCAAAGATAAAAAAGGTTATGAGAATCTTATAAAGCTGGTAAGTCGATCATTCTTACAAGTGGGTGAAGCACAGTTTCCACAAATTTCTTATGAGGAGCTCGCTGATCATAACCAAGGTTTAATAGCTCTTACGGGTGGGCCAAAGGGAGGGGTCGGGCGTGCTATCCTAAATGGACAGAATGAAATAGCAGAAAAATTATTAAATTTCTTAAAGGAAGTATTTGATGATCGTTTGTATGTGGAAATTATGCGCCACAAACAAAGCGAAGAAATTAGAACGGAATCGATCTTCTTAGATTTAGCTCAAAAGATAAAAATTCCAATAGTTGCCACCAATGAAGTATTTTTTTCTGACCCCGATATGTACGAGGCTCATGAAGCTTTGCTCTGTATCTCCGAAGGTAAAACACTTCATGATGACTCTAGAAGAAGATCCACAACGGAGCACTATTTTAAGTCGGCTGAGGAGATGGAACGGTTATTTTCTGACCTCCCGATAGCTATTGGTAACACTCTTGTGATTGCACAAAGATGCAGTTACATGGTTGAGGAACGTTCCCCTATGCTACCTCGGGCTGGCGGCGCGGCAGATGATGGTAGTGAGAATAATCTGATAACTAATTTGTGTCGGCAAGGACTTAAAGCTCGTCTTGATAACGAAAGGATCCCATCGGCTAATACACAGATTTACAAAGAGCGCCTATCCTATGAATTAGAGGTTATTGAAAGCATGGGATTTGCTGGTTACTTTTTGATTGTTTCTGAATTTATTAACTGGGCCAAAGCCCAAGATATTGCTGTTGGACCAGGACGAGGCTCTGGAGCAGGCTCGGTCGTAGCCTGGTCTCTTGGAATAACTGATTTGGATCCCATAAAGTTTGGTCTTTTATTTGAGAGGTTTTTGAATCCAGAACGAGTCTCAATGCCGGACTTTGATATTGATTTTTGTCAGGAAAGGCGTGATGAGGTCATCCATCATGTTCAAGAACAGTATGGGGAAAATCAAGTCGCTCAAATAATTACTTTTGGAAAACTTCAAGCGCGAGCAGTTATGAGGGATGTAGGTCGGGTCCTGGGTATGCCTTATGGTCAGGTCGATCGCCTATGTAAATTGATTCCTAATAATCCGGCGGCCCCGGTGACTTTGCAAGAGGCCATAAATGGTGAACCAAGACTTGTAGAAGCTCGGAAGGAAGAACAAGGGGTCGGCCGACTCATAAGTATTGCTCTAAAGTTAGAAGGCCTGTACAGGCATGCTTCCACCCATGCGGCCGGTGTGGTAATTGGCGATAGAGCACTGGAGGAACTCGTACCCTTATATAGAGATCCCCGCTCTCAAATGGCAGTAACACAATTTAATATGAAGGATGTTGAAAAGGCGGGATTGGTAAAATTTGACTTTTTAGGACTTAAGACACTCACAGTTCTTCAAAAAGCTTTAAGGCTAGTTAAATCGTCTGGTTTTGAAATTGACTTAGTAAGTCTCCCATTAAATGATAGTTTAACATTTGCTCTCTTATCTTCAGGTGAAACCATTGGTGTTTTTCAAATGGAGAGCAACGGAATGCGTGAAGTTTTACGTAAGCTTAAGCCAGACCGATTTGAAGACATCATTGCCGTGGTCGCTCTCTATCGACCAGGCCCCATGAGTAATATTCCAAGTTATATTGAACGTAAACATGGACGCGAAAAGGTCGAATATTTACATGATAGCTTAAAGCCTATTCTTCACGAGACCTATGGAATCATGATTTATCAAGAACAGGTAATGCAGATAGCACAACAACTTTCTGGGTTCACACTTGGTGAGGCAGATTTGCTGCGACGAGCCATGGGAAAGAAAGACCAAACAGAAATGGATGCTCAACGCCAAAGTTTTGTTGATGGAGCTGAGAAAAATGGGATGACAAAGGTTGAAGCCATTTCAACGTTTGATCAAGTGAATGCATTTGCTGGTTATGGATTTAATAAAAGCCACGCTGCTGCATACGCGCTAGTAGGCTATCAGACCGCTTTTCTAAAGGCTCATCATCCAATCGAGTTTATGGCTGCCCTAATGACACTGGAACAAGGAAATACGGATAAAATTGGGGCTTTGAGACAGGAGCTCGTTCGTTTGGGTGTGGAACTGGCGCCTCCAAGTATCAATTTATCTAATAGTGAGTTTTGTGTCGAGACATCTGAAAAAACCGATAAAGCAAATAAAATTCGGTACGCATTGTCAGCTGTCAAGAATGTGGGGGTTGGCGTAGTTGATGAAATAGTGTCGGAGCGAAATGAAAGGGGACATTTCAAAAATCTTTTTGACTTCGCTAAGCGGCTCGGAAAAATTGCACTAAACAAACGACAATTTATAAATTTGGCTAAAGCTGGGGCTTTTGATTGCTTTAATACAAATAGGGCCCAAGTAGTAGAATCGGCTGAAACGCTTATTCGGTATGGGGATTGGGTCGCTGGCCAGACAGGAAAGGGGCAGGAAAGCCTGTTTCAAGATGGCCAAGGCCTCACAACTCATACGCCCGACCTAGCTATTGTCGAGGAATGGGCTCCCTTTGAACGTTTGCGGGAAGAAGCGGATGCACTAGGTTTTTATCTGTCATCTCATCCTTTAGATGCCTATGGATCCTTGATCGAGGGGCTTGGGGCGATTTCTTATAAATCTCTAGTCGAAGAAGGGATGACAAGTGATTCTGGTGGCAATAGAAAAAAAATAACGATCGTGGTTCAGAAACGAAGAGAACGCAATTCCCGGAGGGGAAGGTATGCCTTTCTTGAAGTCTCTGACCAGACCGCCACCTTTGAAGTGACCATTTTCTCCGAATTACTTTCCCGTAAACGAGAGCTACTAGAAACGGGCACAGCCCTACTGATAGAGGTTTCAGTGCAGAGAGATGACGATACACTACGATTGGTCGCCCAAAAAATAGATTTGTTGGATGATAAAATAAATATGAAAAACAATACCTTAACTGTTTATCTTAAAGAAGATATGGAGATAGATGCCTTAAAATCGGTTATTGAAAGAGATCAGGGTGGTAAGGGTCAGTTACTACTAATTCAACGGCTCGGCCAGAACACAGAAGTTGAGGTAGAAATTGCTGGTACTTACTCGGGAAGCCCCGCTTTTAGGGCGGCACTCAAATCGGTGCCTGGAGTGATAGATGTTCTAGAGCGTTAGATAGACCATGTTTTGGGTCTTGCCATCTGGGTTGGAGCAGGTTAATTCTCAGGGTCTATTGTTTAAGAAATTCTCACGTGAGTTTGGCTGGGGACTTCTAATGTTCTCGGACCGTCCGGTGTTTGCCTTTAGCCATATTGTGCAAACTCTATACTCATGGTGGCTTAACCGGAAAAGGAGTTAATTAATGGCGGTGCCAACGTTTACTATGCGACAATTGTTGGAATCTGGTGTTCATTTTGGACATCAAACCAGTCGATGGAACCCAAAAATGAACTCATACTTATTTGGGGTTCGAAATGGTGTTCATATTATAGATCTGCAACAAACAGTTCCTCTACTCTATAGAGCGCTCGAATTTGTCCATGAAATCGCATCTAATGGTGGACGGGTACTATTTGTGGGAACCAAGAGACAGGCGGCAACGCCAATTGCGGAGGCAGCTGGCCGATGTGGGCAATACTTTGTAAATCATCGTTGGCTAGGAGGCATGCTCACAAATTGGAAAACGATCTCTAACTCGATATCTAGACTGAAAAAACTTGATGAACAGCTTTCAGAAGAAAATTTAGGCCTCACAAAGAAAGAGTTATTAAACCTCACAAGAGAGCGCGAGAAGCTAGAGCGATCGCTTGGAGGTATTCGGGAAATGGGCGGACTGCCTGATGTGATTGTTGTCATCGATACGAACAAAGAAGAGATTGCTGTTCATGAGGCTAATAAGTTGAACATTCCAGTCATAGCTGTGGTAGATAGTAATTCTAATCCCGAAGGTGTCCAATTTCCTATCCCTGGTAATGATGATGCGACTAGGTCCATTACTACCTACTGTGAGCTTATAACTCAATCAATTTTATCAGGTTTGCAGAAGGAGTTGGCAGCATCGGGAGTGGATATAGGGGCCAATGAGGAAATTGTAGAGGAAGGCCTTCCTGATCTGAAGGAAGAGGAGAAATCTCTTAGTGGCGTGGGTCAGTCAGACCCAGGGGAACAGTCCGAACCTTATACGGCAACAAGTGAGGTGATTGATCCTAGCTTGAGTGAAAAAAAGAGTGATTAAAAATTGGATTAAGCATGATGATCCGAGACCATAATTTTTGGAAATACGCCAACACCAATAAGAGGTAACAGATGTCACAAATTAATGCCTCCCTAGTAAAAGAACTGAGGGAATTGACTAGTGCTGGGATGATGGACTGTAAGAAGGCACTTACGGAGACCCAAGGTGATATTGAGCAAGCCATAGATTGGTTAAGAAAGAAAGGACTTTCATCTGCGGCGAAAAAGGCAGCCAGGGTGGCATCGGAAGGCTTAATAGCTTTGTCGCTACGGGATGGCGTGGGTTCAATGGTGGAAGTAAATTCAGAAACTGACTTTGTTGCGCGTAATGCTGAGTTTCAAGAATATGCGGTAAAAACGGCTGAGGTGGCGTTGACAAATGGCAAAGAAGTGGAAGTTCTTTCCGGGGCGCATTTTCCTGATTCGGGACGTTCTGTTGGCGAGGAACTGTTAGAGATGGTGGCAAGAATTGGGGAAAATATGGTTTTAAGAAGAAGCGCCCGACTGGAAGTGGAGCAGGGCGTTGTGGCAGGTTACTTGCATAACACAGTAGTGCCACATGCTGGTAAAATAGGGGTACTAGTTGGTCTCCAGTCTACTGCAGATAAGAATGCACTCAATGAGTTTGGGCGAAAGTTAGCTATGCATATCTGTGCAGCTCGTCCTATAGCTGTAAATAAAGACGCTATTGATGAAGTTTTGATAGAGAGAGAACGAGCGGTTCTCCGGGAACAAGCTCAAGGCAGTGGAAAGACTCCTCAAATAATAGAGAAAATGGTAGAAGGTCGGCTACGTAAATACTATGAGGAGGCCTCACTCGAAGATCAGACCTATGTTGTCGATGGAGAAACTAAAATTAAGAAAGTTGTTGAAAAATTTGAAAAGGAATCAGGGGTGGACGTCAGTATTACTGAGTTTGTCCGATTTGAACTTGGCGAAGGAGTCGAGAAGGAGACAGAGGACTTTGCGGCAGAAGTTGCTGCGCAGATCAAGAAGTAGATACACTGCTCTGGTTTGGCAAAGTATTTTATGAAGGTTTTGGTAGTAAAACTTTATTTTTTGCCATCTTCCTGATGACTAAACCCGTTAGATCAATCTAGAAATGATTTTAGAAGACTCAATATGTTGATAGGATTGTAGACGAGTGTCCGCCTTAATGAAACGTCCCCTGAAAAAAGGCAAACCTAACCGGGTGTTGCTGAAAGTATCCGGTGAATCCCTTATGGGGGAAAGAGATTTTGGCCTAGATTACGATTCCCTTCACAGGATTGCTGAAGATATTTTTGCGGTACACTCTACTGGTGTACAGGTGTGCCTAGTTGTTGGAGCAGGAAATATTTTTCGTGGATTATCTGGCTCGGAAATGGGGATAGAGCGCACTACTGCAGATGGCATGGGCATGTTGGCGACTGTCATAAATTCCCTGGCAATGCAAAGTGTTCTCGAGGGGATTGGGGCGGATACACGGGTGCAATCGGCTATTCCTATAAATAGTATTTGTGAGCCATATATTCGACGAAAGGCAGTTCGGCATTTGACGAAAGGCAGGATAGTTATCTTTGCGGCCGGCACGGGTAATCCCTTTTTTACTACCGACACAGCAGCGGCGCTTCGTGCAGCTGAAATGTCGTGTGATCTCCTATTAAAGGGCACCCAAGTGGATGGGGTTTATACGAAAGATCCCAAACTAGAGCCATCTGCAGAAAGATATGATAGACTTTCTTTTACCCGAGTACTGCGGGAAGACCTTAAAGTTATGGATGCTGCAGCTATTTCTTTGGCTAGGGACAACAACATTCCTATAATGATTTTCTCGATACACGATAATGGTGCGTTTAAGGAAATTATTGATGGAAATGGTAAATTTACATTGATAGATGGTTCAACTGAGTAATCGGGAGAAATCTGTTATGTCTGATTTCGAAATAGATGATTTAGGGAGGCGAATGCAGGGAGCAATTGCTGTTTTTGTCGAGGAACTACAGGGACTACGCACGGGGCGTGCCTCCGTAGGGTTGCTCGAGCCAATAGTAGTTGAAGCCTATGGAAGTAGTACGCCTTTGAGTCAAGTGGCTACGATAAGCGCTCCCGAGCCTCGTCTATTAACAGTCCAAGTATGGGATAAAACCTTGGTTAAGGCCGTGGAGACGGGTATTTTGTCAGGAAATTTGGGTGTGAACCCTGTTTCAGAGGGGCAACTGATTAGAGTTCCAATACCAGAGCTCACGGAGGAACGAAGGAAAGAGTTGGCAAAAATCGCGCATCAATATGCAGAACAAGCCCGTATTTCAGTTCGTAATGTACGGAGAGACGGGATGGATATTCTAAAAAAAGAGGAGCGCTCAGGGATCATATCCAAGGATGAGCATCATACGATTTCTGCTGAAGTCCAGAAACTCACAGACACAAATATTGCTAAAGTGACCGAGCTTTTGGAAAGTAAAGAGCAAGAGATCTTGCAGGTCTAGTAGAATGGCTGTTCCAGCCCATGAGGATGAGTCTCGTCTACCTCGACACGTAGCCATAATTATGGATGGGAATGGTCGATGGGCTACAAGAAATTCGCTTCCCAGATCTGCTGGTCATCGCAAGGGAGCACAAACAGTACAAATGGCAGTGGAAGTATGCTGCCGACTTGGGATTTCATATCTGACCCTATTTGCGTTTTCTTCGGAGAATTGGAAGAGACCAAAGAGTGAAGTTCAAACTCTCATGGGTCTTCTGCGTTTTTACTTGCGGGATGAAATTGATAAATTATCTGACTCCGGTGTTCGACTGAAAGTTATAGGTGAAAAAAAGAGACTTGAAGGGGATATCCAAAAATTAATTCGCTCTGCTGAGAATCGTACAAAAAGAAATAATAAACTTAATCTTACGGTTGCCCTCGATTATGGCGGAAGACAGGAAATCATGAGGGCGGTAAAAAGTATTGTCGCAGATGTTGCTGTTGAGAAATTTGATATAGATAATCTTGATGAGAAAAAATTTGAAACTTATCTTGAAACTGTAGGAATCCCCGAACCAGATTTGCTGATTAGAACAAGTGGGGAACGCAGAATAAGTAACTTTCTTTTATGGCAGTCTGCCTATTCTGAACTCGTATTTGTTGACACCCTTTGGCCAGATTTTGAAGAGCGAGACTTTTTGTTAGCTATCAAGGAGTTTTCGGAGAGAGATCGGCGTTATGGTGGGACCAGAAGTTAACTTGAAATTTTCACGAAACCTTCAACTGCGGCTTTTCTCGGCAGTTTGTATATTGCCAATTCCAATTTTGGTGATATGGAATGGTTCATGGATATTTGCTATTTTTGTAGGCCTTCTAGGAAACTTCCTGATGCGAGAGTGGAATAGATTGATTGGACTAGGCCAGATAACTAGCATTAGTTATGTCGGCCCGGCTTTGTTGGGGTTATCTATTTTGGTATTTTGGTCGTCTAATCTTTGGATGGCTTTTCTTTGCGTAGTTGGGGCGGTTTTTGTTAACTTTTTGGTTGGAATTAGAAATAATTGTAGCAAGGTTTTGAGCCTCTTGGGGTCAATTTATGTATTCTTACCTTGCGCCTGTGTTATTTGGATACGGGAATTTCCGCAGATAGGCTTGGCACTAATGTTTTGGTTGCTTATTGTTGTTTGCTCGACAGATACGGGCGCTTATTTCTTTGGGAAAATGGTGGGTGGTCCCAGGCTTGCGCCACGAATCAGCCCTGGTAAAACATGGGCGGGACTACTCGGAGGGGTGATTTGTGCTGGTCTCTTTGGAACACTGTTTGGAGTGCTTTGGTATGACTTTCCTATGGCGCTAAAGCTTTGGGAGTGGACAGGGCTTGCTATCCTAGTAGCAGGAGCAGCACAAATAGGAGATCTCGTTGAATCTTGGCTGAAACGACAGATGGGTGTTAAAGACAGTGGTAAAAGTATTCCCGGACATGGGGGACTACTAGATAGACTAGATGGTTTTATGGTGAGTGCGCCAGTATTTACGGCCATGATGTTACTCATTGATTTAGACTGACTGATTGCCACAAAAGTATGAACAAGCAGGAAGAACCGCGAACAATAAGTATTTTAGGCTCAACGGGGTCAATTGGCTCCGACACAATCTCTGTATTACAGTCTACATCGACTAAGTACCGCGTACTGGCCATTACCGCCCATGAAAGCGTTGAGTTGTTGGCTCAACAGGCGTATGCGTTAGAACCAGAATTTGTAGTAATTGCTAATAAGGAGAAATATCGTGAGCTAAAAAGACTCTTATCGGGCACCAAAAGTAGGTTAGGTGCGGGGGATGAGGGGTTGCTCGAGGCCGCGTCTCTTAAAACTAACTGGACCATGGCGGCTATAGTGGGAGCGGCAGGATTAAAACCAGTATTAACAACAATTGCCCATGGTGGAACCGTCGCGCTTGCCAATAAAGAAAGTTTGGTTTGTGCAGGAGAATTATTGGCTTTTGAGGCAAAAAAAAGTGGGGCAACTTTGTTGCCTGTGGATTCCGAACATAATGGGGTTTTTCAAAGCTTTGATTTCAACAATCCGGAAAGCGTCGAAAAGATATACCTTACGGCGTCTGGAGGACCTTTCTTAGATTGTAACAAGGATGATTTGCAACGTGTAACCCCGGAGCAAGCAGTGAAACATCCCAATTGGGACATGGGTCCAAAAATATCGGTGGATTCCGCGACTATGATGAATAAGGCTTTGGAAGTGATAGAGGCCTTTCACTTATTTCCTATTAATATCAATCAAATATCTGTTTTAATTCATCCGGAATCTATCATCCATAGCATGGTCTCCTACTGGGATGGTTCGTTTCTTGCCCATCTTGGGAATCCCGACATGAAGATCCCAATCGCTTATGCGTTGAGTTGGCCCAGAAGGATGCCGTTAAGGGGGTCCAGGCTGGATATTACCGATGTAGGAAAACTAACGTTCCGCCGAGCATCCCAACAGCAATTCCCTGCCTTGCGACTAGCCAATGAGGTATTGGAGGAGGGGGGAGGGTCCGCGATAGTAATGAATGCTGCCAACGAAGTAGCAGTGCAGGCTTTTCTCCAATACGAAATATCTTTTATATCAATTCTTAAGATAGTTGAGGCTAGTCTGGCAAGAATTCAGTATAATAAAGCTGACAGCATAGAAGAAATCATGTCCATAGATAATGAGGCCCGTCGCATGGCACGGAATCTGATAGCTGCTCTAGACTGATGAGCAAAATAGACCCGTTGGAGGAAAATAGCTTATGGAGCTAATGACTGGTTTTGCCCACAATATTTTTTGGTTTTTGGTGGTTTTGACCCTGGTAGTTTTCATTCATGAGCTCGGTCACTATTCTGTAGCAAAAATGTGTGGAGTGAAGGTTGAGGTTTTTTCAGTTGGATTTGGGCGGGAAATTTTTGGCGTAACGGATAAAGCTGGAACTCGATGGAAATTCAGTTTCCTCCCACTTGGGGGGTACGTAAAATTTTATGGCGATTTAGGTTATTCGGGAGAGAAAGATCAGTCAGCAGATGCGGAAATGAGCGATGAAGAGCGCAAACTATCGTTCCATTACAAATCTCTCGGACAGAAAAGTGCAATTGTGGCCGCCGGCCCATTAGCCAATTTGTTGTTAGCGGTAGTGATCTCGACCTTAATTTTCTCGGTAGTGGGAAGGTCCTATACTCCGCCTGTAATTGATGTGGTAATGGAAGGAAGCGTTGCTGATTTGTCTGGTATTCAGCCTGGTGACCGCATAGTGAAAATAGGGAATAAGAAAATAAATCGATTTGAGGAAGTTCAACAAGTCGTAATGTTCAATCCTGGAAAGATGCTAGATTTCACAATAGATCGGGAAGGAAAGCTAATTTTTCTTCCTGTCGCCCCGGCCCGTTCAGAGTTCGTGGATCCTATTACAGGCAATACTCATGAGATCGGATTATTGGGGGTAAGCGTGGATGGCCGAGAGGTAGAGAAAGTATCTTTCGCGGCATCTGTTGTTGAGGCGGTTACCCACACCTACTCCATTTCAATTCAAACGTTACAAGGAATTGGACAAATTATTACACTTACAAGGAGTGCAAAGGAACTTGGTGGTCCAATTTTGATTGCCCAGTTGTCTGGAGCTCAGGCTGCCAACGGCCCGGTTTCATTTTTTGGATTCGTCGTAGTTTTGTCGATTACCCTTGGGCTAATAAACTTTTTTCCTATCCCGATGTTAGATGGAGGGCATTTGTTATTTTATTTTGTGGAATTGGTTCGTGGGAAACCACTGGGGGCAAGAATCCAGGAATATTTTTTTAGAATGGGTTTTGCCATTGTTATCATGATAATGGCGTTTGCTATTTTTAATGACCTTTCTCGACCCAACGTTGTTGAGTTTTTTTCTCAGATAATTAGTTGATTTGTGTATGTTTGGATTAGTCGTTGTGAGAAGACTTAAGATTGTGTCAAGATTGCGGAAAAGCATTCTTTCTTTAGCCATGAGTTTTGGTCTATTAGGAATTATACTTCCGCCTATAGCTGCCCAGGATGAACAAGTAGGTGTTATTCAAGGTATCACCATATTGGGCAATCAAAGGATAGAACGCTCTACTATAATGTCATACATTTCAGTGACTAAAGGATCAACTTTTGATCCCGTATTAATCGACCGCTCGCTGAAAGACCTTTTTGCTACAGGCTTGTTTGCTGATGTCAACATCGCTCGCGAGGGACAAACGCTGATCATAAATATTAGCGAAAACCCCATAATTAATCGAATAGTATTTGAAGGCAATAAACGAATAAAAGATTCTACGCTAGAGGCAGAGGTCAGCCTGCGTCCCCGAGTGGTTTATACTCGAACTAAGATTCAGAAAGACCTTACGAGATTGCTCCAGCTATACAGGAGCTCCGGCAGATTCTCCGCACGGATTGAACCACGAATTATTGAGCTTGAACAGAACCGGGTTGATCTAGTGTATGAAATTGTTGAAGGCGAACAGACTGGTATTCAGCGCATTATCTTTGTAGGGAACAAAAATTTTAGCAATAGAAAGCTGAGAGAAGTAATTCGAACAAAAGAAACACGCTGGTGGCGTTTTCTATCCACTGACGATACTTACGATCCGGATCGGATTAACTTTGACGGAGAACTTCTACGCAGGTTTTACCTCAACAATGGTTTCGCAGATTTCCAGGTGAAAACCTCAATCTCAGAATTAACTGATGATAAGAGCGGTTTTTTTGTAACCTTCGTATTGGATGAAGGACGTCGATACAAGATTGACGATATCACTATTAACACCTCCTTAGAAGAAGTGGAAACCTTTCCATTACGACGCTTGGTCAAGACCAAAAAGGGCGATTGGTATAACTTTGATGCGGTGGAATCGAGTATCCAAGAATTAACCAAGGTGATAGGGGAGCAAGGACACGCTTTTGTTGAGGTGCTGCCTCGCGTCGAACGGAATCGTGTTGCGGGCACAATTTCAATTGCATACGACGTAGGTGAAGGCCAGAGGGTATATGTAGAACGAGTGGAGATAACTGGAAATGTTAGAACTCTTGATCGAGTAATTCGTAGAAATGTGCGGATAGCGGAGGGTGATGCATTCAATGCGGCTAAGGTCAGGCGCTCTAAACAGTTGATTGAAGAATTAGGTTTTTTCAAAAATGTTGATATTCAACATACATCGGGATCAACCCCCGATAGGTCCGAACTTAAGATACATGTGCAGGAACAATCCACTGGAGAACTAACATTTGGCGCTGGGGTGTCGAGTGATAGTGGGCTAATCGGTTCTGCTGGAATTAGAGAAAAAAATTTATTAGGGCGTGGTCAAAACTTAAGCTTACAATTTCAAATCTCGGGTTTAGATCAAAATATTGAAGCAAGCCTTGACGAACCATATTTCTTAAACCGAGAGGTATCCGCAGGCTTTGATGTTTATAAGACGAAAAGAGAGTTTAGAGAAAGCTCTTTTAACAGAGACCTTTTAGGTTTTGGGATTCGTGCTAGCTATCCCCTTGGTGAATTTCTGTATCAGCAAGTGCGCTATGGCTTGAGAAATGAGGAAATTATTCCCTCACTTTTAGCTAGCAGCGTTGTTATTGAAAATGCTGGAGAGTCGATAGTTTCAACCTTAGGACAATCGATTTTTTATAAGGAGTTAGATAACAAAATTAATCCAAAAGAAGGCTATTTTATTGGCTTAGTCTCAGATTTAGCTGGACTGGGAGGAGACCGGAAATGGCTGAGGAACAAGATTGAGGCCGGAGTATACAAAAAGCTATGGACGGAGGATTGGATAGGTTCGTTAACCGGCGAAATTGGCCTCATAAATGGCTTTTCAGGAGAAAGAATATCGATTTCGGATCGGTTTTTTCTAGGAGGCCAAAATTTTAGAGGTTTTAAGTCAGGGGGGGTGGGGCCTCGCGATATAAGTACCGATAATACTGTGGGTGGAAATCTGCTATACCAGACTACTGCTCAGATGTCTGTTCCATTGGGCTTACCAAGGGAACTGGGTCTAAGCGGCCGAGCCTTTACCACTTTTGGTAGTTTAACCAAGGTTGATGAGGCTAGTTCGGCATTTTTACAAGATACAGGAAGTCTTCGGGCTTCAGTCGGAGTAGGATTGGCATGGGACTCGCCATTTGGACCAATAAGTCTAAACTATGCCCGTCCAGTTCTTAGTGAAACATTTGATGAGACAGAATACATATCTTTTGGAATTGGCTCTTTGTATTAATGGTCGGCTTTATAGGAACAAGGATATAATGATCATACATTTTCTGAATTCTTACCGTTTTTTTTTCATACTAACCCTTCTATGCCTTAATTTTTCTGGGAGTAAGGTGTCTGCACAGGAAGAGAATACAGTTGAACCTAAGGTTCGAATTGGCGTTGTGGATAGACAGAAGATCATGCAGGATTCTCTTGCTGGTGAGAGCGTGCGTAAAGAGTTTGAAGCTATGGAGAAGGCTTATCGCGAAGAAATTGGTGCTAGGGAAAATGAATTAAGAGCTCAACAGGAGGAGTTGGGCAGGCAACGTGCTATTCTTACTCCTGAGGCTTATTCTGAGCGAGAAAATGAGTTTGCAACTCTTGTGGAAGGCTTACAACGCGATGTTGCGAAAATAAATAAACAGCTTGATGCTATGCTCCAGTACGGCATGAGGCAGATAGATATACAAACTATACAAATAATCGCAGAAATAGCGGAAGCAAAAGGCTACACTCTAGTCTTGGACAAGACACAATTATTGATGGTCAATACAGACTATGAGTTTTCACAGGAAGTTTTAACGGTGTTGAATGCCCGTTTACCAGTGGTCGAAATAACTCTTATAGAGGAGACCGCGGAGTAGCGGTGTCAACAAAGTGACCATCCAAAATTCTAAAACCTTGGGCCCATTTTCACTGAACGAGATCTGTCATGAGATTGGTGCCGTGCTGTCAGATTCAAGAAAGGGCTCCGAACTCATAAAAGGTGTAGCTTCTCTCCAAACAGCAACAAGGGAAGAAGTTAGTTTTCTAGAAAATCGCAAGTATTATAAGTATTTTTGCAATACTCGGGCTAATGCCGTAATCGTGCACCGAAAGGTCCCAAGAGCAGCCCCAAAAGGGGTCACGTTACTCTTTTCAGATAATCCACAGAAAGCGTTCGCCTTGGTTAGTCGAATGTTTCACCCATTAGAAGAACCGCTGAATCCTGGAGTAGATGCCGGAGCTTGGCTTCATCAAGATTGTCTGATAGGAAAAGGCAGCGAGATTCAAAATGGCGCTAAAATTTACGAGAGAGTGCAAATCGGTAAAAATTGTTTAATCGGTGCAAATACCATTATCGGAAAAGATGTAATCATTGGGGATGACTGCTATATAAAATCAAATGTTACTGTTTCCCATTGTCATATGGGAAACGGCGTTAGTGTCTTTCCAGGCGCAAGAATTGGACAACCTGGTTTTGGATTTGCCATGGAAGCTTCAGGTCATACCCAGGTTCCCCAGATAGGTAAAGTGGTTATAGGAAATAATGTGCGTATCGGAGCTAATACGACAATTGATCGAGGAGCTTTAAGGGATACTATTATAGGTGATGGCTGCATGATAGATAATTTGGTGCAAATCGGCCATAACGTTCAATTGGGGAGCAACTGTGTTTTAGCTGGTCAAGCTGGCGTGGCTGGCAGTACCATATTAGGAGATTTTGTTGTTGTTGGTGGCCAAACTGCTATCGCTGGACACATAAACTTGGGAAACGGGGTGACAATAGCGGGAAAATCGGGGGTAACCCGTGACCTTAAAGGGCCTGGCATTTTTGGAGGTATTCCAGCTGTACCAATTCGGCAATGGCGCAGACAGGTGGGTATGTTGAGTAATTTGGTTAAGCGCCGACTTAAAAGGGGGCGGATATGAAAGATAATAAAGGCGCCGAGCTGCAGCAAACAATCGATGTTAGCCAAATCATGTCGATGATCCCTCATCGTTACCCATTTTTGCTCGTTGATCGAATTTGTGAAATCCGGGCTGACCATAGTGCCATAGGCCTAAAAAATGTGACCTACAATGAGCCTTTCTTTCAAGGACACTTTCCTGTTGCACCGGTTATGCCAGGTGTTTTGATTATTGAATCAATGGCTCAGACATCTGCTTTGTTGGTTGTTCATACTCTGGGGGGAGATGCCAATGGAAAGCTTGTATATTTTATGAGTATCGACGGCGCACGTTTCAGGAAACCCGTGGTCCCAGGTGATCAACTTTTGATTCATGCCGTTAAGCGAAGAAACCGTGGTAATGTTTGGAAGTTATTCTGTGAAGCCAAAGTAGCTGAAACGCTGGTGGCGGAGGCAATAATTACGGCTATGATATCAGACGAAGAGGTTAAGCGGTAAAAATGACATCATTCTCTTCAGAGAAAGTCATAGCTGCAGGCAGCATTCATGAAACGGCGATTGTCGATGAAAAAGCGCAAATCCATTCATCTGTGATTATTGGTCCCTACTCAGTTGTGGGTCCGAATGTGGTGCTTGAAGATGGCTGTCGCATCGAACCGCACGTAGTCATAGGCGGCAATACAAAATTTGGATCCAATAACCATATATTTCCATTTGCGTCTATAGGTCTCCAGCCGCAAGATCTGAAGTATAAGGGTGAGCAATCAACTCTTGAGATTGGATCAGGGAATGTCATAAGGGAACACGTTACTATGAACCCCGGAACGGGGGGAGGCGGAATGGTTACCCGAGTTGGCAACCATTGTCTTTTTATGGTTGGAGCGCACGTGGCTCATGATTGTCATGTCGGTGATAACGTAATACTTGCAAATAATGCGACCTTGGCAGGCCACGTTGAAGTTGGTGACTTTGCTATTTTAGGTGGGTTAAGCGCAATTCACCAATTCGTTCGAATTGGTAGGCACGCTATGATTGGCGGTATGTCCGGCGTAGAAAATGATGTGATTCCCTACGGTTCCGCGATGGGTAACCGAGCACATTTATCGGGTTTGAATGTCGTAGGATTAAAACGTAGAGGATTCTCTCGCGAAGCTATACACGAAATGCGTAAAGCATATCGTCTTCTATTTGCTGAAGAAGGTACAATGAGTGAACGCATGGAGGATGTTTTAGAAAGTTTTGGCGAAGTTGAACCGGTAATGGAAATAATCCAATTCATCCAATCTGGAGCGGATACTTCGAGAGCTATTTGCCGACCAAAATTTAATCGTGCGGCCTAAATTAGGTATAATTGCCGGAGGTGGCGAGTTAGTTAACGAGCTGTGCTCCGCTTGTAGTCATTCCGGACGTCAGTATTTTGTTGTTGGCATTAAGGGCAATGCAGATCCGGGTAAGCTACAAGGAACTCCTCATAAAATTATTCGTTTGGGAGCTATTGGGGAGCTACTTTCTGAACTCAAAAGGCAAGCAGTCAAGGAAATAGTAATGGTGGGCTCAATAAAGCGCCCAAGCTGGCAGGAGGTCCGGCCAGATTTACGAGCCATGAAGCTACTGCCACGATTTTTATCAGGCAGACAAGGAGATGGGGATGTCCTGAAGATCGCAATTACGGAGTTGGAGAAGGAAGGTTTCCGTGTGGTTGGAGTTGAACAAGTGTTGCCTGGTTTATTGACTCCCGTTGGGAATATAGGTCGGTATTCCCCATCCCCCCAAGTGCGGAAAGACATTGCCGTAGGATTGAGCGTCGCTACAGCCATAGGTGATTTGGATATTGGGCAAGCAGTTGTGGTTCAGCAAGGTTTGATTTTAGGCATAGAAGCTGCAGAAGGAACAGATTGCCTTATCTCTAGGTGTGGTTTGTTATCCAAAGCTGGGGAAAAAGGAACCTTGATAAAGGTAAGAAAGTCCTTTCAGGATCCAAGAGCTGACCTCCCCACCATAGGCCCATACACCATAAAAAGAGTTCAAGAATCTGGGCTCGGGGGAATTGCACTGCAAGCATGCGCCTCCCTTATAGTTCAACGTAGGAAAGTTATTGAACTTGCAGATAAATATGGCATTTTTCTTATAGGCGTAAATACAAATAATAGGGAACCCCAATAATCATATCTAAAGAATCAGAAAAACGAGTTTTCTTGGTAGCTGGGGAACCCTCAGGGGATCAGTTGGGGGGAGGCCTAATGGCATCCTTGAAAAAACAGTGTGGAGAACGTTTATCATTCTGGGGCGTTGGTGGCGAACAAATGACTTCAAATGGTCTAAAGAGTTTGTTCCCGATGTCTGATTTATCTGTAATGGGGCTTGTGGAGATCTTGCCACGAGTTTCTGTTCTGCGGAAAAGGCTAAAGGATACTGCTGAAGAAATCCGAAGGGTTAACCCTGATGTTTTAGTTACTATAGACTCTCCAGGATTCAATTTTAGGTTGATTGAATTACTTCAAGATCTAAATTTTCCTAAAATCCATTATGTTGCGCCAACTGTTTGGGCGTGGCGACCATCTCGCGCTAAAAAGATGTCTAAGTTTTATGATCATTTAATGGTCCTCCTTCCCTTTGAGCCGCAATACTTTAACTATGGGAATATGAAATGCACCTTCGTTGGACATCCTGTCACTGAAGAGTTACCAGATGGATTGGGTGTAGAGTTTAGGGCGAAACATAACATATCAGACAAGGTCGTATTGGGCCTATTCCCTGGAAGCCGCAAGGCCGAGGTCTTGCGGATGCTTCCGATTTTTGAGAAAACAGTCAAACGGCTTTTAGTGAATTTTCCTGACTTAGAAATCGTAATAACAACCATTCCATATCTCAGTCCTCTCGTCAGTTCTATGACAAGCGCTTGGCATATAAATGTTATCTTGATTGATTCCTTTTCGGACCGAAAGGGCGCCCAAAAAGCGTGCGACGTGGCCTTGGCTGCCTCCGGAACAATCACTACAGAATTGGCAGCAGCCAAGGTACCCGTGGTTGTTGGATATAAAGTTGCACCAATTACAGCTTTTGTCGCACGCCGATTGCTTAAGGTTTCACACGTTTCACTACTCAACATCGCTACAGGCAGAAGAATATTGCCAGAGTTTTTGCAAGGGGAGTGTAGCCCCATGAGGCTATCTGATGCCATAACTAAATTATTGGTCGACAGAGTGAGAAGACAAAAACAAATTTCTGAACAATTACTTGCCTTGAAAGAGTTAAATAGTGGAACTGACGGTGGTTATTCCAAAGCAGCTTCCGTTGTGAGGGATGCTGTTTTAGCACCCAAATAATATTTTTGTGGAGATTAAGATGACCAGTATAAATGCTCGCATACTACATACTATGTTGCGTGTCAAAAACTTGGAGGCTTCAATCGAGTTTTATACCAAAACTCTTGGAATGACTCTTTTAAGACGCCAAGATTTCCAAACAGGACGTTTTACACTAGCATTTTTAGGCTATGGACCGGAGGAGTCGGGTGCAGTCATAGAACTCACCCATAACTGGGACCAGGAAATAGCATATGATGTTGGTACAGGCTATGGGCATATTGCCCTTGGGGTTCCAGACATAAATTCAGTATGTCGCCATCTCCGTGAGAGCGGTGCTAAAATAATTCGGGAACCAGGTCCCATGAAACATGGAACCACCATCATCGCATTTATTGAAGATCCAGATGGTTACCAACTAGAATTGATAGAGAAGTAACAACTTGTTCCATATGGAATCCAATTAGTAGTTATAACTTAGCGGGCGGATATAGGAATGAATGGACGTTCAGCAGGACCGGTATACAGTTGCCTTGGTCTACCAATTTTTTGTCCTGGATCACAGATCATTTCGTCCCATTGGGCTAGCCACCCAACGGTCCGGGCAACAGCAAACAAGACGGTAAATAGGTCTGTAGGGATACCCATAGCCCTCAAGATTATTCCTGAATAAAAATCTACATTGGGAAATAATTTACGCTCGACGAAATAGGAGTCCTCAAGAGCCAATTTTTCTAACTCAATTGCAAGCTTTAAGAGAGGTTCATCCCTTGAACCTAGTTCTTCCAGAACCTCGTGGGCACTTTGTCGCATCACCGTTGCTCTAGGATCATAGTTTTTATAGACGCGATGGCCAAAACCCATCAGACGAAAAGGGTCATCTTTATCTTTGGCCCGTCTTATAAATTCAGGAATTCTTTCAGCTTCGCCAATTTCTTCAAGCATCTTAATGACCGCCTCGTTAGCACCACCATGAGCCGGACCCCAAAGTGATGCTATTCCTGCAGCTATGCAGGCGAATGGGTTAGCGCCAGAGGAACCTGCTAAGCGAACGGTTGATGTGGACGCGTTTTGTTCATGATCCGCATGGAGGATAAATAACCGATCAATGGCGCGGGCTAACACACTACTTACGGGATATTCCTCTGCCGGAACTGCAAACATCATGTGAAGAAAATTTTCAGAGTAGGTTAGGTCATTTCTTGGATAAATAAATGGTTGGCCAATCGAATATTTATAAGCCATAGCAGCAATGGTGGGCATTTTTGCTAATATCCGATGTTTGGTGATCTCCCTCTGCGCAGTATCATTTATATCGATATTGTCGTGATAGAAGGCAGAAAGAGCACCAACAACTCCAATCATTATTGCCATTGGATGAGCATCTCGCCTGAACCCACGCAAAAAATAAGTTACTTGCTCATTGAGCATAGAATGATAAGTAACTTCGCGATCAAAATCCGAAAACTCAGCCGCCGTAGGTAATTCTCCATTAAGCAATAAAAAACATACCTCCAAGAAATTACTATCCCGGGCAAGTTCTTCTATTGAGTATCCACGATGAAGAAGAATTCCTTTTTCGCCGTCAATATAAGTTATAGCTGAGTAAGCGCTTCCGGTGGAAGTAAATCCAGGATCATAGGTAAACATTCCGGTTTCAGAATATAGTTTTCTAACATCGATGACATTAGGGCCCATTGTTCCCATTAATACTGGTAATTCAAAGTCTTTCCCTGATTTCTTATCGGTTAATGTTAATGTGTAATCTGCCCTATTAGTCTTGTTGTCTGGCATGATCACATTCTCCTTGAATTAACATTAGAAATGGCCTGAGTTATCTGCAGGGTTTCAACCCCATTATATGAACTGATAATACGGCTAATTGAGTTATGAAAAAAGCATGTTTCTAGCCCATTTTTAGGGATTAGCGTCACTTTGAAACGATCTTTTGGATGTCGGAGATCCTAGCCATAGATTCTTCTTTGCCCAAAGCCATAAGTACTTCAAATACACTTGGAGACACAGTTGTTCCAGTAACAGCAACTCGGAGAGGTTGGGCTAGCGAACCGAGTTTAACGCCAGATTGTTCCGCTAAATCACGCATTTCTGATTCAATATTTGATGCTTCCCATTCTTTATTTTTTTCAAGTATGGGCATTAATTTGTTTAAGATCGCACTGAGACCTGGTTGGAGAAGAGCTTTCTTAGCTTTTTCGTCAAGTGGAATAGGTCGTTGGGCCACGTAGAACTGTGCGCTAGCAACGAGATTCGCAATAGTTTTAGCACGAGATAATAAGCCAGGCACTCCGAGTTTTAGACATTCTTTTTGTTTCTTAGTCACACTCCGTCCAAGTTTTTTGGAAAGCCCGCTTACTATAATATCAAGTGCTCTCGAAGTTGGTAGTTTCTGAAGATAATAGGAATTTAGATTTTCAAGCTTATCCAGGTTAAATCTTGCCGCGCTTTTACCAACCTGCTTCAAGTTAAACCATGTAATTGCTTGGGACATTGTTATAATTTCGTGGTCTCCATGGGACCAACCTAGTCGGAGGAGGTAGTTTTGCAAAGATTCCGGGAGAAACCCCTTGTCCTTGTAGGAACTTACAGCAAGAGCACCATGCCTTTTGGATAATTTCGAACCGTCTGAACCATGAATAAGTGGAATATGAGCATAAATGGGAATATTCCAGCCAAATGCATTATACAGTTGTGACTGCCGCGCGGCGTTGACCAGATGGTCGTCTCCTCTAATTATGTGGCTGACCTGCATATCATGGTCATCGACCACTGCAGCAAGAATATATGTTGGTGTACCATCGCTCCTGAGGATGACCATGTCGTCGAGCTGAGAATTCTTAATAATTACCTCTCCTTGAACCTGATCATTAATTCTAGTTTCGCCAGTTTCGGGAGACTTGAACCTAATAGTAGGGGACACACCTGATGGCCAATCTTCAGGCCCTTTATCTCTCCAATATCCATTGTAGCCTTGTTGACCACCTTCAGTCCTTGCCCGTAAACGCATCTCAGCCAGTTCTTCTGGTGTCGAGAAGCATTTATAGGCTAAATCATTCTCAAGCAAATAGTTGGCCATTTCACGATGGCGGGCTTCGTTGGCAGATTGAAAAATAATTTCGTTGTCCCATGTTAGACCCAACCAATTCAATCCTTTCTGAATTTCCAAAATTGCTTCTTGGGTTGAACGTTGTTTATCAGTATCCTCTATCCGAAGTAAAAATTTACCTTCATGATGACGTGCAAACAGCCAATTAAACAAAGCCGTGCGAGCACCACCAATATGAAGAAATCCAGTGGGCGATGGAGCAAATCTAGTTATTACTGACATATCTATGTCCGGTGCAAATTTTGAATAAAATTATATATGCTCTATTTAGCGCAAACACATAATTTCTGGTAGTAGAATTCAAAAACGCTAGTGCTGACAGCTAGAACTCTTCGTCTCGGATGTTTCCACCTTAATATTTTCTTAGAAGAGCTCTTAAAATACCTTGAATCTTTACCTGTTCAGGACCGAATATTCTGGTTTCGTAGGATGGATTCGCCGATTCTAGAGCAACCGAATTACCTTTTCGCCTTAATCGTTTAAGGGTAGCCTCCTGCTCTTGAATAAGAGCTACAATAATAGAGCCATTGTCGGCTGTTTCACACTTTTCAATAATTACTATATCGCCATCCATGATACCGACCCCCGTCATAGAGTCGCCTGACACCTCAAGGGCGTAATGATCTTTATCAGAGTTCAAGTTGTCGGGGAGGGTAATATGGTTTCCAGGGTTTTGCAGGGCCTCTATCGGAGTCCCAGCTGCAATCCGCCCCAGAAGCGGTACAGTGGTAACCTGACTTTCTGATAGATCAACGCTATTTTTTGCCGCTCCGCGACCAGGAAAGTTTCCTTTTACAATTTTAGGGGATTTTCCCCGATTAACAACATCCAGAACAGTTCTTTGGCCCGATTGCGATATTATTAAATTATCCCTTGGGTGCGTTTTTACACGTAAGGCGCGAGCCCTGTTTGGCAATCTTTCAATAAACCCTCTTTCCTCTAGGGCCTTTACAAGGCGATGAACCCCTGACTTAGAGCGTAAACCTAAAAATGATTTCATTTCTTCAAAAGATGGAGAAACCCCGTCTAAATCCAGCCGTTCGACGATATAAGTTAGAAGTCGTTGTTGTTTTCGAGTAAGCAAAATCTTAGATCCCACAAAGAACAAAACACAAACATTCCATGATGTTCTACTTTAGTTCTTTGGCCTAGTCAACGGATAGGGTTTGTGTGGCTTGAATTTGAGGAACTCTAACCCAATTTGGTGTTGAGCGCTCATCCTGTCAAACTGCAGCATTTCCTTTTGGGAAGGTCATAATCTCGACACGTTCGCCTTCCACGGCCGCCCTGGCTCTCGGAGCCCTTACAATCAGGCAGTCAGAGGATGCTAATAATGATACCATGGAACTATCTTGTTTGGGGAAAGGTGTAACGAATAAAGTACCATCTTTCTCAGAATTAAGTTTTGCCCGTAAATAATCCTGTCTTTGATCATTGGCCGGCAGGGGGGTAGTAAGAGTGGCATAGGATTTTCCTATATTAGGTTCCACGATGCCTAACAATTTCTCAATAATTGGTTTAACAAAAATTAAAGAGCAGACTAATGCTGAGACGGGATTTCCTGGCAGGCCTAAAACAGGTACCTGCCCAAATTTTCCGAACATTACAGGTTTTCCTGGACGCATTGCAACTTTCCAAAAATCCACAGTTAGGCCTTTTGAGACTAGGGCTTGCCGAACTAAATCGTAGTCGCCAACGGAGATTCCCCCAGTTGTAATCAGCAAATCTGAACCTATCGCCCCCCCTATCATTCTATCTAAAGCTAAAGTGTCGTCATTAGCTATGCCCAGGTTTATCCCAGTCGCTCCACAATTTTCAACAAATGCCTTGAGACAAATAGAATTCGAACTAACAATCTGGTTTTGGCTTAATGGCTCTCCTGGGCGAACAATTTCATCTCCAGTAGCCAAGATAGTAATCAAAGGGCGACGGCGAACCGAAACCCAAGGATGGTTCATGGCAGCGGCTAATCCAATGTCGCGGACTCTTAAAAAGCGTCCTGGCAAAAGCTGATCAACGCCTGCGGAAAAATCTAGTCCGGCCCTCCTGATATATTGCCCGGGCGTCGGCTTTTCATTTATGGTTATGAACTCATCATTCGCGTTTGTATCTTCTTGCAGCACCACCGCATCTGCTCCGGATGGTATAGGGCCACCTGTAAATATGCGGACCGTTTCTCCAGGGCCAACATTTCCTTCAAACATAGTTCCAGCAGGTGCTTCACCTATACAACGAAGATCGTGAGGAAGTTTAGAAAAGTCACCGCATCTAACTGCATATCCATCCATTGATGATAGATCACAAGGGGGTTGGGTGCGTCGAGCAACCAACGTTTTCGCTAATACCCGACCCAATGCCATGTCTAAGCTAATATCCTCTGCAGGGAGCTCAGAGAACGATGTTATTATTTTTTCTTTGGCTTCTTGAACACTAATCATTGGTTTTAAGCAAAAAAGGTACCGGATTTTCCTCCGGATTTATGCAATAGGCGCACGTTTGTGATTTTCATTGAGCGATCGACGGATTTACACATATCGTATATGGTCAAGGCAGCAACGGAAGCTGACGTTAGTGCCTCCATCTCTACGCCTGTTTGGCCGCTTAACTTACATGTCGACAGTATTTTAACTAAATTTTCTTCAGGGATACATTCTAAATCAACGGTAATCGAGGTTAATGCCAAAGGATGGCATAAGGGAATTAGAGCGCTGGTCTTTTTTGCAGCCATTATGCCGGCCAATCGTGCCACTCCTAACACATCGCCTTTTTTGTGTTCACCCTCTTTTATCATTAATAAAGTCTCGGAAGACATTACAATATTTGCTTCAGCCGAAGCTATTCTTTCGGTGATTGCCTTAGCCCCAACGTCAATCATGATTGCTTTTCCGTCAGAATCAAAGTGGTTCAGTTTATCCATCTTGCATTTGTCCAAAAAGGTTAGAGTTCTTCTTGTTTTTTTCCAAGTAACACTTTCGTGGCTTCGGTTAAGTTTTGTTGACGCATGAGGCTTTCGCCCACCAAGAATCGAGATACTCCAATAGCGCGGACCCGTTGAATGTCTGCAAAATTAGAGATACCACTTTCGCAAATTATTTCATAGTTTTTAGGTACTTTTGGAGCTAACTCCTCTGTATTTTTAAGATCTACTTCTAAGGTTTTGAGATCCCTATTATTAATTCCTATTAAGAAACTTCCTTTAATTTTTAGAGCCCTCGACAACTCCTCAGCATCGTGAATTTCAATCAAAATATCGAGTTTGAGTTCCTCAGCACAAGTGGTTAATTCCTGGCACTGATGATCTTCCAGGGCTGCCATTATTAAAAGGATGCAGTCAGCTCCCAAAGCCCGGGATTCTATTACTTGGTACGGATCAATTATGAAATCTTTTCTAAGAACGGGAATTTCTACTGCAGAACGGGCTTCGACAAGGTGTTCATTACAACCTTGAAAGTAAGGCTTGTCTGTTAATACAGAAAGACAGGCTGCACCGCCTTTGTGGTAATCTACCGCCAATTGACTTGGCGTAAATTCGTTTCTAATAAGCCCCCTGCTAGGCGAAGCTTTTTTTAATTCTGTCACGAGTCCCACACCGGTCACTGCAACCTTGTCCTTTAGAGCATCAGCGAAACTTCGGGGCGGATCCGAGGATCCTAGATGTTGTAATAAATAGTTCTCGGAATACCTGTTTTTAGAAGCGGCAATCCACCTTCTTTTCTCGGCACATATTTCGGCTAATACATTAGGCATTAAGCTTTCTCCGAAAGCTTTTTATTTGATGTTTTGATTAGTTGTTTTAGGGTTTCTTTGGCTTTCCCGGAATAAATCGCTCCAACAGCGACCTCAACTCCCTCCGATAAGGTTTTCACCTTTCCACCCACTATGAGTGTTGCGGCTGTATTTAGGAGCACGACATCTTGATAGGTGCTCTTTTTTCCCTCCAGCAAGTCTAGAATGGCTTTTGAGTTTGTTAAAGGATCTCCTCCTCTTAGTTGTTGGATGTCTTGAGACTTTAGGTTTGCATCTTCTGGTTTAACCTCAAAATCAATAATTTCACCATTGTTGTAACAGGACACATATGAAGGGCCTGAAATTGTCAACTCATCCATACCATCCATACCATGAACAACCCAGACGTGTTTGGCTCCTAACTTTCCGAAAACCTCCGCCAACGGCCGGCACCATTTCTGATCAAATACTCCAACCAACTGTCTTTTGGTATTGGCTGGATTTGAAAGTGGTCCAAGAAGGTTAAAGATTGTGCGGGTACCAAGTTCAGTCCGGGTCGGAGCTACATGCCTCATTGCATCATGGTGTCGGGGTGCCATAAAAAAACCTATATTGTGGTGCCACAAACTTTCACGAACCAATTCCATTGGCGCGTACACATTAACACCAAGACTGCTTAGCACATCGGCTGATCCCGATTTAGAAGACATAGCTTTATTCCCGTGCTTCGCGACAGGTACACCGCAGGCAGCAGCTAAGATAGCCGATGCAGTAGATACATTATATGTTCTCATTCCATCGCCACCGGTACCCGCCGTGTCCACTGCGCCTTCAGGAGATTCGATGGTTAGAGCCTTATGCCGCATGGTTTTGGCTGCCCCAGCTATTTCTTCAACTGTCTCTCCACGGACACGCATCGCCATACAAAGAGCACCAATTTGGCTCGGGGTGGCAGACCCTGACATAACTATGTCGAACGCTGTGTAGGCCTCTCTTTCATCTAAGGAGCAGCCAGTCGCTAGTTTAGCCAAAAGCGGCTTAAGATCACCGGTCAATTTTCTCACCCTGGGGACTTGTTATCTGCAAAAAGTTTTTAAGCAAATGATGGCCATGCTCTGAAGCTATGCTTTCAGGATGAAACTGTACGCCAAAAATGGGAAAATGTTGGTGCCTAAGTCCCATGATTACTCCATCTTCCGTCCGAGCGGTAACCCGCAGGACGGCTGGTAAACCCACCTCACTCACCATTAATGAATGATATCTCGTGGCGAGAAAGGGTTTTTTAAGACCAGAAAATATTTCAACTCCATCGTGAATAATTTTACTTAATTTGCCATGCATTAGTGTAGGGGCTCGAACAATTTTTGCGCCAAATGCTTGCCCGATTGACTGGTGACCCAAGCACACGCCAAGGATTGGAATGGTCCCTGCTGCCATCTTTATCGTTTCTAGACATATGCCTGCTCTACTCGGGTCGCGTGGCCCTGGCGAAAGAATAATTCCCTCGGGAGAGAGTTTCAAAATCTTCCCGGGTGTGATCGAATCATTTCGAAAGACGGATACCTCGGCCCCTAATTCCCCAAGAAAGTGCACAAGGTTATAGGTAAAGCTATCATAGTTATCTATTAATACATACATATCAATAACTTATATAAAAATATAAAGAATTTAAATAAATCCAAAATTTACGGCCTCACTAAGCATTATGCCACTCCCTTCGCGATTGACACCCTTTGCGTGTACATTTTCAAGCAATTTACCTAAATATCAAAGAAGGTTAATTGTAGCACAATTAAAAAACACGGACGCCCGCTACCTCAAAATTACCCCGTCCAAACCCTAAGGACAGCGTTATGATCAAGCAAAAAGTTATTTCTTATGAATATAGATGCTCTAAACGCTTTATTTGTAAAGGAGTTTCGTGTTTTTCTATTGGAACTTTCTTTTTGTTCGGGGCAATAGTTTCTTTTTCGCTTGGGATTGTTAATGCAGAAGATGGAGGTGATCTAATAACTACCAATGAGGCACGCCTCGAAAAACAAGATTCGGACAAAGGTTTGTTAAGACCAAGAATAGCAATAGTTATAGATGATCTTGGTCCAAACCGGATTTTGACCGAACAAGCGCTCTCGCTTCCTAATTCAATCGGCCTTGCATTTCTTCCCAACTCGCCAACTAGTACTACTCTAGCCACTCGTGCCGTTGAATTGGGGCACGAAGTCTTAATCCATATGCCAATGGAACCGCTCGACCCCTCTATTAATCCAGGACCAAGCGCACTACTTTTAACTATGACATTTAAGGAAGTGCTTCAACAATTACGTTTAGCAATCACTCAAGTGCCAGGAGCCATAGGCCTAAATAACCATATGGGAAGCAAGTTTACACAGGACGAGAATGCTATGCTCATAGTGATGGAGGAACTCAAAGCGCGGGATATGATTTTTTTAGACTCGCGAACAACTCCCGCAACAAAAGGGCATATTGTTGCAAGAAAAAAGAAGGTTAAAACTATTTCAAGAAATATTTTCTTGGACAATGATCGTTCAAAAATTGCGATCAAGAAGCAGTTGTTTTTGGCTGAGAAATTTGCGCGTAAGAATGGGGTCGCTGTGGTTATCGGGCATCCCTATGCAGAAACATTTTCAGTATTACAAGACTGGATCCCGGATGCTGTGATGCGAGGTTACACATTAGTGCAAATCAGCAGCGTAGTAGAATAAAGGTTTGGTGTATGGTAGTGGAGGATAAAGTTTAAGGTGGTGAGTTTTCCTCAGATGAATCATCTATAGCTTGCTCCGCGGCGCGAATTAGTGCACTAGCTTTGTTCCAGCATTCTTCGTCTTCAAGTTCCGGAACACTGTCGGCAACTATTCCGGCTCCTGCTTGAACATGCATGACCCCATCTTTTACGATGGCCGTGCGGAGAGCAATGCAAGTGTCCATAGTTCCATTGGCTGAGAAATATCCCACGCATCCCGCATATATGCCCCGCCGTTCCTGTTCTAGGCCATCGATTATTTCCATGGCACGAACTTTTGGAGCGCCGCTGACCGTTCCAGCGGGGAACCCTCCCACTAGCACGTCTACCGCCGATAGTCCTTCTTTGACCATGCCCTCCACGTTTGAAACTAGATGCATGACATGACTGTAATACTCGACACCCATTTGTTCGGTTACGTGCACAGTTCCAATTTTGGTGACCCGACCGACATCATTTCGGCCCAAATCTAGTAACATCAGGTGCTCTGCAATTTCTTTGGGATCATTTTTAAGTTCAGTGGCAAGGGACTGGTCTTCATTTAAGTTCTCTCCACGTCTTCGCGTTCCTGCAAGAGGTCTAATAGTCACCTGATCGTCACGGAGGCGCACCAAGATTTCCGGACTAGACCCAACCACAGCAAACTCATCAAAGTTTAAGTAAAAGAGGAAGGGCGAAGGGTTTAGCCTTCGCAGTGATCGGTAAAGAGTAAAGGGGTGTTGCCTAAACGGGACACTAAATCGTTGAGATAAGACCACCTGGAACACATCTCCTGCGGCAATATATTCTTTGGCTTGATTAACGATTTTTTTATATGTTTCAGATCCTAGATTTGACACTGGATTGAGGGTGTTGGTTTCTCGTTTAATCGAACGTTTCTCCGGCATTATATTACGGGAGAACTTGTCCGTCACATTGCTGAGTCGAGCTAGAGCTTGATCAAAAGCCTGTTTCGCAGTTTTTGTAGAATTATGCCGTACTGGAGTGACAATGGTGAGTGTGTCTAAAACTGAATCAAAAATTGCCATAATGGTAGGTCTAATAAATAGCCCATCGGGTACAGCAAGACCAGATGGATTATTGTCTGGAATATTTTCCATTAAACGGACGGTATCATACCCCATGTATCCAACTAAGCCAGCAGCCATTGGAGGTAAGTTTGCTGGCAACTTTATTTCCGATTCCTCTAACAATTGCCGCAGAGAATCTAATGCTCCTCTGGTTTCAGTGATAAAGGTTTGGGTGTCTGACAGGGCCTTTCTATTAATCTCCGGAGTATTCTTGTGGCACTTCCAAATGACGTCAGGTTCAAGGCCAATAATCGAATAACGGCCTCGAACTGATCCACCCTCAACCGATTCAAGCAAGAAAGAATATTGGCTCTGCGCTGCAATTTTTAGCATCGCAGAGACAGGCGTCTCTAAATCTGCCACTAGGGTGGAATACACGACCTGGGGGCGTTTGATGTCGTACTTCTCAGAAAATTCGGCAAAGTCCGGATAAATTGAGTTTTGAGCTAACATTGGCTTAAAACAAATTACTCAAAACTTTTTCATCTACTGTCAGCTTATATTTTTCACGCAAAGCCGTTTGGAGCCCTGTTAGTAAATCAGTTTGCAACGAGGCGTTTAACTCCCGAGCGGTTATCTCAAGCTCATCCTCATCTATTACTTCATTTTGAATAATTTGCGTGACGCTCGCTACAGCATATTTTTCCGGTCCCAATCTTAAAGTGCCACTAATACCATCAAGGGGCAACTCGAACAAAAAACGTAATGATTGTTGTTCAAGATTTAATTTTAGTCCCTCTCCATCCCGGGTCAATTCTGTTACGAGTAAAGGATCGATTCCCATTTGGAGTATGGCATCATTGAATCCCAATTCGGTCGCTGTATTAATGAACTGAGACGCCAACTCAAGAGCCTTTTTGTCGCGCCAGGCACTTTGCCAAGAGGTAACAACTAAATCTTCCACTGATTCGAGAGGAAGAAGAGCTCTAGGGAAAATCTCATTTACTCGGATTTTGTAAATTGAATTAGCCTCCGCTTCTAAAATGGGGATATCTTCACCCATTTGGCTGGCAAAAACGGTTGGGAGCAACTCCCCCGAGGGTGGAAGATTCTCGACCATATCTCCATTTTGACCGAATCCCGATATAGTTATTGGAGGGATTAGTTTGACATTTAAGCCCAATAATCGAGCAGCCTCCTCCAGAGTGCGTCCAGCAGCCAGGTGATCCTCAAGTCGATTGCTTAATTCATAAACTAATTCTATGGCTTCTTCCGTTGCTAGCTCCTCGCGAATTATTGATTTGGCCTCCGAAAAACCCTCAACTCCACCATTTTGGATTGCGTTCACCTTTAGAATGTTCCAGCCAAAATCTGTCTTAATAGGGGCCGTAATGTTTCCTGGGATGGTATTGAATGCAACGTCAGCTAACTCGGGCAAGAGAGCACTCCGTCCAACTAATCCTAAATCAAGGTCGTCTTCACTCAAATCCGTCATTGATGTTCCTATAGAGATGAAATCTTGGCCTGCATTTATCATATCAACGGCCGAGAGGGCGGTATCTCTATCCGGAAAAACTATAAGGTTAATGTCAACTTTTGGTTCGGTGGTAAACCGATCAATTTGATATTCGTACTCGGATAGAAGTGTCTCCTCGGAGATCTGTATTTCTTCTGTGAAATCAAATGGCCGTAACTCGACATAACTTGCGGAGCGGTAGGGTTCTGAAGTAAACTCCTGCGGATTTTCTTTATAAAAATCATAAATTTCACTGGCAGATGGGTGAGGTGCTTTTCCCACTTGCTCCTGGCCTATTATAACAAAAGCGACTGATCGTTTTTCTGTCGCATGCTTGTATAAAATCTGGGAGAGGCTTGTCGGGGCATGTGAGCCGCTGAGTAGAGCACCCACCAGTTGATTGCGCACAATATCGTTTCTTACAGTCTCAATGAAGCTATCCTCAGTCATACCGCTCTGGCCTACCGAGTATTGGAAAATTGCCTTGTCGAATTGACCTAATTCATTATGAAAATTTGGTGATTTTTTAATTTCTTTAGCAACGATTTTGTCAGATGCAGCCATTCCAAATTCTTTGGTTTGTTGATCTATGGCTCCCTTACTAATCAGTTGTTGAAGTGTGTTTTCCACTATCCCCAGAGCTCTGGCCTGTTCCGCATCAATTTGACCATTGGTTAAACGTCGGAGTTGCTCTAATTCTCGATTATAAGTTTGAGCGACCTGCGAGGCTTTGATGTCTGTCTTGCCTATGGTAGCAACTGTAGGATCACTGCCACCTTGGAAAATGTCCCCGACGCCCCAAACTGCGAAGCTAAGCGCTATTAGCCCTAGAAACAGTTTAATTGTCAGAGATTTCAGATTAGAAAATAAATTTTGTAACATTTTAGTTCGCTGTTTAATCCTTTATTTTTCCAAAAAGCTCGTATTAAGGTTGCTCTTTACATGATAAGAATCTCGATGGTTTGGGCAACTGTCAATATGTAGGTAGGGGCCTTAATGTTTTGGAACCCCTAGCCCTGGGAAGATGTAACTGTAAAAGGTGCTATTTATATGAAGAAACAATTAAAGCAATCACCGCTAGTTGCTGGAAATTGGAAAATGAATGGTGATGTGGGTAGCGCTGAGGCACTCTTGACAGAGCTCAACGCTGGTTTGTCGGATAATGCTCCAAAATGTGAAATTGTGGTTTGTCCACCATTTACCTTGCTGCAGCACGTAGAAAAATTATTGAATAAAAACAAATGGATAAATCTAGGTTCTCAGGATTGCTCTGAGTACGAAGTGGGAGCATATACAGGTGATGTTTCTCCGAGAATGCTATCCGACATCGGCTGTCGATATGTCGTGCTGGGGCACTCTGAAAGGCGCACAAGGCTTCGAGAAACCAATGCAATGGTTAAACGTAAGGCGGTACAAGCTATTCATCAAGGGCTAATACCCATTGTTTGTGTTGGAGAAAGCCTAAAAGAGCGGCAGGAAGGGAGGGCTCAAAGAACTGTTCAGGCACAGATTAACCGCTCGCTCCCTGTCGGATTAGAGCCGTCACAGGTTGTGGTTGCTTATGAGCCCATTTGGGCCATTGGGACGGGAAAAACTCCTACAACCACTCAAATTAGCCAGATGCACCTTGCTATTCGCCAATCTCTTCAGACTAAATGTACCCAAAACTACGGATCTATTCGGCTTCTGTACGGAGGTTCGGTTAATCCGGATAATGTAAGGGAAATAATTAGAATTCCTAACGTGGATGGTTGCCTTGTTGGCGGCGCCAGCCTAAAAGGAGAGGCTTTCTGCGATATCTGTTTGGCCTATTAAAATGATTCGTAGGAAAAATTGAACGCGAGCCGGCAATAAGTAGGCTTTTTCTGCTAGGAGAAATAAATGACTACGGTGTTTCTTGTTATACATTTGATACTTGCAGTAGCCCTTGTGACTGTGATCTTGCTTCAGCGGAGTGATGGAGGCGCTCTGGGCGGCCTGGGCGGAGGTGATGGGGGCGGTGCCGGGTTCGGAAATTTACTTTCCGGCCGACAGTCAGCAAATTTGTTAACTCGGACAACAACGATTATAGCGACCTGTTTTATTATCACTAGCCTCCTACTTGCTATTTTGGCTGCAAGAAACTCCCAGTCTCCATCAATTTTGGATGGAATTGGAGACACAGATGAGAATTCTATCGAATACGAAAGCTCAGATGAGGGGCCTACGGCGCCGATCGAAGAGTGAACTAAAAATTAGCCATCTGCCAGTTTTTATTGGTAAAGGCACCATAATAGATTATCCTGTTGCTCCATGACGCGATTCATTTTTGTGACCGGCGGCGTGGTATCTTCACTTGGGAAAGGGCTCGCATCAGCTTCCCTGGCTGCATTACTCCAGGCGCGTGGCTATTCCGTCCGTTTGCGCAAATTTGATCCTTACTTAAATGTTGATCCCGGTACTATGAGCCCGTATCAGCACGGAGAGGTATTCGTAACTGATGATGGGGCGGAGACTGATCTCGACTTGGGTCACTATGAGAGGTTTACCGGTGTTTCCGCCCGACAAAGTGATAATGCGACGGCTGGTCGTATATATTCCAATGTTATAGCGAACGAGAGAAAAGGAGAGTATCTGGGAGGTACTGTTCAGGTCATCCCTCATGTCACCGATGAAATAAAGAGAATGATTATGTCTGATACAGGCAATGTTGATTTTCTTTTGTGTGAAATCGGAGGCACTGTGGGTGATATAGAGAGCCAACCATTTCTTGAGGCAATTAGACAGCTACGAAACGATCTAGGATCAGAGCTTACTTTATTTCTACATTTAACGCTGATCCCTTACATCGCCTCGGCAGGAGAACTTAAAACTAAACCAACTCAACATTCGGTAAAGGAATTGAGAAGTTTGGGAATACAGGCGGACATTTTACTCTGCCGGTGTACCCAGATTATACCCGATTCTGAGCGAAACAAAATTGCATTGTTTTGTAATGTTGGGAAGGACGACGTAATTGCAGCTGTTGATGTTAATTCAATATACGAGGTTCCTGAAAACTATCATTCGGTAGGTCTGGATAGCCAAGTACTGAAACGATTTGGATTAGGATTTAAGTCGTCGATCAACGTTAATCCCTGGAAAAAAATAAATGAGTGCCTGCGAAATCCTGATGGTGAAGTAACTATCGCGGTTGTGGGAAAATACACTGGTCTTCGGGATGCATACATTTCCCTGTCGGAAGCTCTGACCCATGGGGGTCTTAAAAACAAGTTAAAAGTCCAAATTGAATGGTTGGACTCTGAAATTTTGGAAGATGAAAAGAATCTCCACTTGCTTGAAAACGTCCATGGGATTCTGGTTCCAGGCGGATTCGGAGGGAGAGGCATCGAAGGAAAGATCGCAGCGATCCAGTTTGCGCGCGAACGGAAACTTCCATATTTCGGTATTTGTTTTGGAATGCAACTTGCGGTCCTAGAAATTGCTCGCAATGTTGCAGGACTTGAGAATGCCTCCTCGACGGAATTTGGCCCAACACCTGAGCCGGTAATTGCCTTGTTAAATGAATGGGTTACAGAGGAGGGCAATATAGAGCTACGTAGTACGGGTGATGATTTGGGGGGAACAATGCGGTTGGGAGCCTACCAGGCACTAATTAAGGATAAGACCTTACTCGCAAGAGTATATAATCGTACTAATATAAGTGAACGTCACAGGCATCGTTACGAAGTAAATCCCAAGTACGAGAGTTTGCTCAACAAGGCTGGACTGTTTTTTTCAGCATCCTCACCCGATGGTCTCCTTCCAGAGGCCGTTGAGATACCTGATCACCCTTGGTTTGTGGGAGTTCAGTTCCATCCCGAATTAAAATCTAAACCTTTTGAGCCTCATCCGTTATTTTCGTCCTTTGTAGAAGCTGCAATGAAAAAATCTCGTTTAGTTTGAGAAAGTAAAATTCAAATGATAAATAAACACAAGCACATTAGGATTGGAAATACCGTTGTAGGAAATGACCTTGAGTTTGTTCTGATAGCCGGCCCATGTGCTTTGGAAAGCAAAGCGCACGCCCTTGAAATGTGTCAGGCTCTTGTGGAAATAACTTCTAAGCTTGGACTTGGTTTTGTCTATAAAACATCCTTTGACAAGGGAAACAGGACTAGCCTTAATTCTTTCAGGGGCCTTGGGATGGAATTGGGTTTACCGATCCTCGCGGACCTTCGAGAAAAATTTAATTGCCCTGTTTTAACGGATGTCCACACGGCGGAGCAATGTAACCCCGTTGCTGAAGTCGTTGACGTACTCCAAATACCTGCCTTTCTATGTCGCCAAACTGATCTCCTGATAGCTGCTGCACACACTCAAAGAGTGGTCAACGTAAAAAAAGGCCAATTTCTTGCGCCGTGGGATATGAAAAGTGTTGCTTCAAAAATAGCAAAAACTGGTAATGAAAAAATTTTGCTATGCGAACGCGGAGCCAGTTTCGGCTATAACAGGTTGGTTTCTGACATGCGTTCACTTTCCGTTCTTTCGGAGCAAGGTTATCCTGTAGTGTTTGATGCCACTCATTCAGTACAACAACCAGGAGGGGAGGGCGATCGAAGTGGTGGTGAACGGCAATACGTGCCGTTACTTGCCCGTGCGGCTGTAGCCGCTGGGGTAGCGGCTATCTTTATTGAGACACATGAAGACCCGGACAACGCTCCTTCCGATGGTCCAAATATGGTGCCTCTGAAAAAACTGGAAAAATTATTGTCCAGTTTGATTGCTATAGATCGCATAACCAAAGATACTCTCTATGGATTGGGGAAGTAAGTGCAATGACTACCATCACACAAGTTAACGCTCGACAAATTCTGGATTGTCGAGGAAATCCAACGGTAGAAGCAGAAATCCGAGTAGAGAGCGGGGAAATAGCAAGGGGTTCGGCCCCTTCTGGGGCATCTACCGGAAGCTATGAAGCTATAGAATTAAGAGATGGTGAACAAATTTTTTTTCGTGGGATGGGAGTGCAAAATGCAGTCAACGCTATAAATGGAGAAATAGCGGATACATTAGTTGGAAGAGATGCGCTGGAGCAAAACCGCTTGGATAGGGTCCTTATAGATTTAGATGGTACACCCAATAAAGGGCGCTTGGGAGCAAATGCAATCCTTGCCGTGAGTATAGCGATTGCTAAAGTTGCAGCCAATGCCTGCAAACAACCACTCTATCGTTACCTCGGAGGCGTTAAGGCGCGAAAGTTACCCGTACCTATGATGAATATTATAAATGGTGGTATGCATGCTAACAATTCTCTCGATATTCAAGAATTTATGATAGTGCCAACTGGGGCTCCTTCTTTCTCTGAAGCTCTTAGATGGGGTGTAGAGGTTTTTCAATCGCTGAAGAGTGACCTAGAGAGCAAAGGTTATAGTACTGCTGTTGGCGATGAAGGAGGCTTCGCTCCAAAACTTAAAAATAATTCAGAAAGTCTGGACCTGATAATGGAGGCTATTATACGAGCTGGCCTTAAACCAGGTTCAGATGTTGGATTGGCTCTTGATGTGGCTGCGACGGAGTTAATTGTTAATGGTAAGTACCAGTTGAGTGGTGAGGGTGCCGAATTTACACAAGACCAATTTATTGATTATCAAGAGACTCTATGTCGCACATTCCCAATTATTTCGATTGAGGACCCATTGGGAGAAGATGATTGGGAAGGTTGGTCTAAAATAACTGGCCGGCTAGGTGATAAAGTTCAGATAGTCGGCGATGATCTATTTGTAACAAATACGAATCGTATAAAGGAAGGGATTGATAAACAAGCAGCAAATGCCGTGCTTATCAAAATGAATCAGATTGGCACAATTACTGAGACCTTGGAAGCAGTCGAAATGGCTCAAACCGCTCAAATGCAGGCTATCGTGTCTCACCGGTCAGGCGAAACCGAGGATACTACTATTGCAGACCTCGCCGTAGCAACTAACAGTGGCCAAATAAAGACCGGCTCGGTTAGTCGAACAGACCGCGTTGCCAAATATAATCAACTTTTGCGGATTGAGGAAGAATTGGATATGTGTGGACACTATGCAGGTATCAACGCCACAGTGTAGGAAAAAATTAAGGGACAATCGTTAAGAATAACCGATTAAGCGATGCGAAAAATAATATCGAAATACTTATTGGGATCTTTGCGTGCAATAGCCTTAGGGGGTATAGGTGTATATTTGGGTTATCATCTTATACAGGGTGAAAATGGTGCTATTGCCTACCTATTAGTGTCAAAGGAAATTCAGGATACAGCCAAGATTCTAGCTTTGAAAACGGAAAAACGTCAACAATTAGAACATCGAGTGTCTCTCTTGAGGCCAGATACAGTTGATTTAGACATGCTAACGGAGCGCTCCCGTAGAGTCCTGAACTACGGGAGATATGACGAGGTGGTGGTATTTTATGAGTGACTTAGCCTGAACTGAAGTATTCTCAATTAACGATATTCGATTGAACAGAACCTTATGATACAATCTGTGCGAAAGAATAAACGTAAGTTTTCTGGAATCTTCAGATGCTTGCCCGTGCTATATAACAGTTTTAGAATTTTGTCTGTGCCTACTGGCGAAGGCTATTAAGCGATAAGGAACAGATGGCCACCAAGAACCCCCTTCCCAAGGATACCCAAAACAGCGCCGGCTTGATTGCAGGCAATGATGACCTGGTCAAGTACTATAGGCAAATGTTGTTAATTCGCCGATTTGAAGAACGAGTAGGGCAACTCTATGGAATGGGTCTAATAGGTGGATTTTTGCATTTGTATGTTGGCCAGGAAGCCGTAGTAGTAGGAGTTGAAAATGCGATAACTCGTCAAGACCCTATGATAACCAGCTATCGATGTCATGGGCATATGCTTGCAAGGGGAGAAAAAATAGAAAGAGTCTTGTCCGAGTTAGCTGGAAAGATCTTGGGGAGTTCTAAAGGTAAAGGTGGTTCCATGCATATGTTCTCACCGGAAAACGGGTTTTATGGAGGTCATGGTATTGTTGGGGCTCAAGTGCCTATTGGGACCGGTATCGCACTATCATTAAAATATCGTAGTCTTTCAAATATTTGCTTCACTTTCCTTGGCGACGGGGCAGCCAATCAGGGCCAAGTTTATGAGAGCTACAATATGGCTGCATTATGGAATCTCCCGATTGTCTATGTCATCGAGAATAACCAATATGGTATGGGCACCTCTACCGCCCGTGCAACCGCCCAGACAGAGTTTTTTCGGCATGGAGAGGGATTGGGAATACCTGGAATCAAATGCGACGGCATGAATGTCCTAGCCGTGAGAGATTCCGCCCTTGAGGCGGCCTCCTTTGTGCGCGCGGGCAATGGTCCAATGATTGTTGAGATGAATACTTATAGATATCGGGGACATTCCATTTCAGACCCGGCAAAATATAGGCCTAAGGAGGAAGTTAAAGAGGTCAGGGAAAAACGCGATCCAATAACTCAGCTCGAACAAGTGATAAGTGAAAAAGGCATCTTAAAGATGGAGAATCTAAAAGAGATCGACCAAAAAATTAGGTCAGATGTACAAAATGCAGCGGAATCAGCTCAGCAGGCAGAGCAACCAAGTCCGTCTGAATTGTACACTGATGTCTATGCCGCGAGGGCCAGCACAGATGACTGATATTAGTGTAAGACAAGCACTTAATGAAGCTATGGCTGAGGAAATGAGACGGGATGATGACGTATTCCTGATGGGCGAAGAAGTTGGAGAGTACGATGGCGCATATAAAGTTACACAGGGATTACTCAGCGAATTTGGCCCCCGGAGGGTTATCGATACCCCAATAACTGAAGCTGGCTTTGCTGGGGTGGGGGTAGGTGCCGCCTTCATGGGGCTAAAGCCAATAGTTGAGTTTATGACGTTTAATTTCGCATTACAGGCGATGGATCACCTAGTTAATTCCGCGGCAAAGACCCGCTATATGTCAGGTGGACGGGTGACTTGCCCGATTGTTTTTAGAGGACCTAACGGTTCCGCGGCCCGTGTGGCAGCTCAACACTCACAGGATTTTTCGAGTTGGTTTGCCCAGGTTCCCGGCCTAAAAGTTGTGGCCCCGTACTCAGCGTCTGACGCTAAGGGCCTTCTTAAAGCTGCAATCAGAGATCCAGACCCGGTGATATTTTTAGAAAATGAGCTATTGTACGGCAAAACATTTGAGTTAGAGGAAGAGAACACTGACCCGGAAGCAATAGGGGTGGCAAAAGTTCTCCATCCCGGCTCTGATGCCTCTATAATATCCTTCTCCCGAGGTGTAGAATGGAGTTTGGAGGCCGCGAATACTCTAGACCAAAGCGGCACCTCATGTGAGGTTATTGATCTACGGAGCTTGCGACCCCTTGATATGAAAACAATTATTAAATCGGTTAAGAAAACCAATCGTCTGCTTGTAGTTGATGAGGGGTGGCCCTCAATGAGTATTGCAGCAGAGATCGCCTTTCAGGTGCAGAACGAGGCTTTTGACTACCTTGATGCTCCTATTATGAGAGTAACTTCCAAAGACGTTCCTTTGCCGTATGCCGCGAACTTGGAGGGAATGGCCATACCAAGTGTAGATAAAATTATTAGCGCTATTGAAAGTATGCAATGAATAACATTAACAAAAATACTTCCAAAATCACCGAATGGACTTGTTCCATTGGGAGTCACAATCATGGCAGTTGAAGTATTATTACCAGCTTTATCCCCTACCATGACAGAGGGGACCTTGGCTAAATGGCTGAAAAAGGAGGGAGAAACCATTAGGGCGGGAGACGTACTAGCAGAAGTTGAAACTGACAAAGCAACCATGGAGATAGAAGCGATCGACGATGGGACCCTGGAAAAAATATTGATCCCCGAGGGAACGGACGGCATTCCGATAAATACTCCTATTGGGATCATCGCAGAAGAAGGTGTGGTGAACGAAGTAAAGAATAGTCCTTTAATAAGTGCCCTAACTGAGACTAAGCTTACTCAACCCCCTCTAGCCGGCAAAACAGAAGAAAGTGTTAAGGACGAGCAAACCCATCACAATGTAAATTCTGAAGGGCGAATTCTGGCCAGCCCACTAGCAAAAAAGATGGCTCTCCAGGAAAATCTAGACCTCTCTACTATTAGAGGAACAGGTCCAAAAGGCCGTATTGTAAAAGGGGATGTTCTTGAAGCCGTGAATAAAAGTTTTCAACAGCCAAATTTCTCTGAGAAGAAACCCAAAGGCACCATGGCGAAGTCTCAGGAATCTGTAGTTCTGGATAACCCGTTCCATACGGCCAGTAATACCAGTATGCGAAGGGTAATAGCTCAGAGGCTTAGCGAATCGAAGTCTACAATTCCCCACTTTTATATGACAATAGGAGTGGAGATAGACAAATTACTTGATATTCGAACTCAACTTAATAATGAGGAAGAACTCTCTCTCTCCATAAACGATTTTTTTATCCGTGCCACCGCTTTGGCTCTCAAATCATTACCCACAGCTAACGCCAGTTGGGGCCTGGAAGAAACAATCTATTACGAGAGGGTGGACGTGGCGGTAGCAGTCGCAGTCCCAGGAGGTTTGCTGACTCCTGTGGTGAAAGACGCTGGAAATAAAGGGTTGGCCTCAATTTCTGCAGAGATGAAAGAGCTTGCTAAGAAAGCAAGGGCTGGGGAATTGTTACCGGAGCAATATCAAGGAGGTACATTTTCAATATCAAACCTTGGAATGTATGGTGTCAGAGAATTTTCCGCCGTGATTAATCCCCCACAAGCCGGCATTTTAGCGATCGGCGCATCAACAGAAAAACCAGTCGTTAAAAATTCTGCAATAGCAATAGCAACCTGTGTCGATTGCACTCTTTCATGTGATCATAGGGTTATCAACGGCGCCACCGGCGCTGAATTATTAGGTGCCATTAAGGGCTTTATCGAAAACCCGTTAACTTTGATGCTCTAGATGAGTATTGAGAAATTTGACATTGTTATTATTGGAGGCGGCCCTGGGGGATATGTGGCCGCTATTCGCGCCGCTCAGTTGGGGTTGAAAACTGCGGTTATAGAGAAAGAACACCTGGGCGGAATTTGTTTGAACTGGGGCTGTATTCCTAGCAAAGCATTGTTACGAAGTGCAGAGATTAACAACTTAATGTCCCGATTGGGTGAGTTTGGGTTTTCTGCTGATAATGTCAATTTTGATGCGGGGAGCGTTGTCGATCGGTCGCGACTGGTAGCAAATAAACTAAGTAAAGGAGTTAAATACCTCCTACAAAAAAATAAAGTTACGATATTCATGGGGGTTGGAAGAATTTCTGCACCTGGGATAGTCGAGGTAGCCAATGAAAAGGAAAATTTTTCAATAAGTGCAAAAGACATTGTCATTTCAACAGGTGCACACCCCAAATTATTATCGTCTGCGCCTGAAAATGACCCAAATATTTGGACATATAAGAAAGCAATGGTTCCAGAGGCTATTCCAGCATCCCTAGTTGTTATCGGATCTGGGGCTATCGGCGTTGAATTTGCTAGTTTCTACAGAGACATGGGTAGTTCAGTGACCCTGATCGAATCTCTTAGCTCTATCCTTCCTGCCGAAGACAACGAAATCTCAGCTTTCGTTGCAGAGAAATTTGCAAAAGGTGGCATTACAATTCACACTTCGTCTACTGTAAAGTCTATTGGAAGTACTGGTGGTGTGTTGTCGATACTGATAGAAAAAAACGATGGCACAGAAATTTGCATCGAGGCGGAGAAATCTATCGTGGCGATTGGAATAGCAGCAAATATTGATGGTCTGGGTTTGGAAAACACAAAGATACAAACAATTGAAGGACATATCAAAGTTAACCATTGGATGGAAACATCTGAAAGTCATATATATGCTATTGGTGATGTAGTCGGCCCACCATGGCTAGCGCATAAGGCCAGCCATGAAGCAGTTGTATGTGTTGAAAAAATAGCAGGATTGCCAGATATCAGGCAGCTGGATTATAACCAAATTCCGGGGTGTACCTATTCCCGGCCGCAAGTTGCTAGCATCGGTTTAACGGAACAAAAAGCAACAGAGGCTAATAAAGAGCTAAAAATTGGTCGGTTCCCCTTCCGAGGCAACGGGAAGGCTGTGGCTTTAGGGGAGCCTGAGGGCTTAATTAAAACAATATTTGATGCAGTAACTGGGGAGTTACTTGGGGCTCACATGGTTGGCCCTGAGGTTACTGAGTTGGTCCACGGCTTTGTCATCGCAATGGGGCTGGAATGTACAGAGGAAGACTTAATGCATACCATATTTCCTCATCCGACTCTCTCTGAGATTATGCACGAATCCGTGCTCGATGCCTATGATAAAGCCCTTCATATTTAGTAAAAATATGCGGGCGGAAAACAAAAAACCAAACTGGATAAAGGTAAAGGCACCAACTACTAGCGAATACGTCAAAACTAAACAGCTGGTCAGGAAATTTAATTTGAATACCGTCTGTGAAGAAGCTGCGTGTCCAAATATTGGGGAGTGTTGGTCAAATAATCATGCTACAGTCATGATACTGGGTGATGTCTGTACTCGGAAATGCAGCTTTTGTAATATTGCTACGGGAAAACCCCAAGTCATCGATACTGATGAACCTAGTCGGGTTGCCTTAGTAGCAAAAAGGCTTGGCTTAAAGCATATAGTGATTACATCAGTGGATCGTGATGACTTGCCTGATGGCGGTGCCTATCACTTTAAGCAAACTATTCTAGCTACAAAACAAAAATGTCCGACTACTACAATAGAAGTCTTAACCCCAGATTTTCGGCGAAAAGTAGGAGCTATTCAAACTGTCTTGAGCGCACAACCTGATGTATTCAACCATAATCTCGAAACCGTTCCTTCCTTGTATAAGAAAGTAAGGCCGGGAGCTGATTATCAACACTCACTTAGCTTATTAAAATCTGCAAAAGAGATAAACACGAATATTTTTACCAAATCGGGGCTTATGGTCGGCTTAGGGGAATCAATAAATGAACTGGCACAGGTAATGGATGATATGCGTCAACATTGTGTAGACTTTATTACAATCGGCCAATACCTGCGACCTTCTTTGAAACACCGAAAAGTTTATAGGTATGTATCTCCTTCCGAATTTAAAGTTTACGAATCCATGGCTTACAGCAAGGGGTTTCTCATGGTTTCTGCCTCGCCACTGACGCGCTCCTCATATCATGCAGACGATGATTTTATTTCTCTCCAAGCGGCCCGCAGAAAGTGTTAACAATTGTGCCCAAGCACCGCCAAATTAAAACTGTTGGTTACACTCAGGATCAGATGTTCGACCTCGTTCTTGATGTCCAATCGTATCCTGAGTTTTTGCCTTGGTGTTTGTCTTCCTGTGTAACAAATATTGAAGATACATCATTTGAAGCGGAATTATTGATTGGTTTTAAGTTACTCAAGGAGCGTTTTGGATCGTGCGTGAGATTTGAACGACCATATTCAATACAAGTAACTCCAACATATGGGCCATTTCGGAGAATGCATAACGTATGGTCCTTTGAAACTAATGATCATGATTCTTGTAGGATTATCTTCTGTGTCGATTTTGAGTTTAAGTCTATATTCTTAAACAAGGTCATGGGGGTTTTGTTTTATGAGGCCGTACAAAAGATGGTGAATTGCTTTGAAGCACGGGCCAGAAAAAAATATGGTCCTCCACTGGAAGTTTCAATTCCAACGGAACTAGATTAAACAGTTCTATCCGTGCATAAGTTTATAATTTTTGCACCGATTTAAGGAGGAAATCGATGGCCATATCCACACTATCCAATTGAATTTGTGACCGATTCCCTTTGAATTGGCGTGATATAAATTTTGTAGGCTTATTGGCCCAGGCAACTCCAAAATATACTAGCCCTACCGGTTTCTCTTTAGTTCCACCCCCAGGCCCAGCTATACCGGTGATAGCAACTGAAATATCCGCTCTAGTGCGAGTGAGGGCACCCTCAGCCATGGCACACACAACTTCCTTGCTAACAGCTCCATGTGAAATTATGAGAGGAGTAGGGACGCCGAGTAAGGCCTGCTTAGCCTGGTTTGAATAGGACACTATCCCACCCTCAACTACTTCGGACGCCCCAGGAATTGCAGTAAGGCAAGAACTCACTAAGCCCCCAGTGCAAGATTCCGCTGTAACCAGACACAAACCGAGCTCTTGGAACTGACTTAAAAGCAACTCTGCCTTTTGTCTTAAAGTATTGTTAAACAGCACTGCTCATCCCATTAACTCTAAAATTATGAGAAGTGTAACTGCACCATAAAGACCGGCAATTACATCGTCCAACATTACACCAAGCGCTCCCTTCATTTTGTTATCAATTAGGTGAATTGGCCAAGGTTTGTATATATCAAATAGTCGAAATAGTATAAAGGCCAGCAAGTATGAGACTGGAGTAATAGGAGCCACAGCAAGGACTAGACCTTGTCCTATCACTTCATCCAAAACTATAATTTTAGGGTCTTTTTCTTTTAGTTTTTGCAGCGCCCAGTGGGATGACCAGATGCCAAGCACCAATAGAAAACATAGAATTATTAGAAAAGTGTATGTGCCGAAGAGGGTGAGAACAATCCAGGCAAAAGGAATTGCAGCGAGTGAACCACAGGTCCCTGGAGCGACAGAAGAAAAACCACTGTAGAACCATGTCAGTAATATTGTTACAGGATGCCAGCGCGGTAATGATGGCTGATTACTGCTCATTATCTACAACCATTGTAACTGTTGCTTGGACAGCAATCCCCTCGCCTCGACCAGTAAACCCTAACCCATCAGTGGTAGTTCCTTTTATACTAATCCTTTTCTTAGATACGTTCACCAATTGACTTAATTTATTGCGCATCGCATCCCTAAATTCCGAAATGCGCGGTTCATTGCAAATAACTGTCATGTCTATGTGATTAATTTTTACACTGTTTTCATTTACCAGTTTCATAGTATATGAAAGAAACTCATCAGAAGCTCGATTTCGCCACTTTTCTTCGTTACTAGGGAAGTGTTGCCCAATATCCCCACCATCAATACCGCTTAATAAGGCGTCAACTAAAGCATGAAGCGCCACATCTGCATCTGAATGGCCAATTAATCCATGAGAACAGGGTATCTTTATTCCGCAAAGTGTCACATGATCACCTAATCCAAATTTATGAGCATCAAATCCTGTCACTACATGAATTTGTAATCGCTCCTCTGCCATTATTTTCGAGGCCTTCTCAAAATCTCTAGGAATCGTAATTTTGATATTCTCCTCCAATCCTTCTATCACGTTAACTGTGATACCCGAGTGTTGAGCAACCCCCGCATCATCTCTGAAATTATGTTCAGAGACCAGCTGATATGCGGAGAAAATAGCATCAAATTGAAATGCTTGTGGGGTTTGTATTCGCCATAAGTTTGATAGATCTACTGCCTGCTCAACCAGGCCATTATCAACTTTCTTAACCGCATCAATTATTTGTATCCCCGGAACAACTGCCACTCTAGAAGTTAAACTTGAGATCAATTGATCTAGCAATGTTGGGGTGATAAAGGGACGAGCACCATCATGAATCAAAATAATTCCTGGAGCGAGCTCCTTCAAGCTTTGGACTCCATTACGGGCAGATTCATAACGGGTCTCCCCACCGTAAACTGGCTCCATTAATTGTAGACCAGCAGTCACATCGCGATAGAGTGGCTCATCATTTGGACGTATTACCACTTTAACATGATCTATTTTCTGGTGCCGACACAATGTTTCCAGCGACCAGCGCAGAAGCGGTTTACCCGCTAAATTACGGTACTGTTTGGGCAGGCCGACACCTGCTCGGGTTCCCTGGCCTCCCGCCAAAACTAGGGCTACTGTGGGTTGCTTTTCTTTCATATAAAGCTCTAAAGCCTGAATCCTAAGAGGTACTCTGTGCCTATTATCATATTTTCAAATGAAAATCTTTATGGCTGATATTTTTTGAGTAATTTATAGGCTAAATAACATTGCCGAGAGCGCGATAGAGGAGTAAAAATGCCTAAACATTAGGCAATCGGTTTTCACTATGCCCTTAAAACTTGGCCCCATCAATATAAGTAACCCCACGCTGTTGGCACCGATGTCAGGGGTTACTGACCTCCCATTTCGCCGTTTAGTTGGTTCTTTTGGGGTGGGACTTCTGTATACAGAAATGGTCGCTACCAAAATAATCTCTAAACAGCAATTAAAATTGACTGGTTTGAACAATAATAAATCAAATGGTCCACCTACCGTAGTTCAACTATTGGGCAGGGATCCATCAGTAATGTCTGAATGTGGACTATTCTGCCAGGACCTAGGGGCGAGTGCTATTGATGTCAATTTAGGATGCCCTGCACGGAAGGTAGTAGGGGGATTAGCAGGGTCCGCGTTAATGCAAGAAGAATCCCTTGTCGCCCAGATTATTTCTTCTTTAGTTAAAGCAGTACAAGTTCCAGTTACTGTTAAAATGAGGACTGGATGGGATAATAAAAATCGAAATGCTCCGAAGCTATCAAAAATTGCTGAGGATTGTGGAGCAAAAATGATTACAGTTCATGGAAGAACCCGATCCCAGTTTTATGCGGGTAAATCTGACTGGAGATTTATTGGAGAAGTCGTTAATGCGGTTTCCATTCCGGTGATAGGGAATGGAGACATCACCACAATTTTAGACGCCAAAAAAATGCAACTTCTATCGGGATGCCAAGGGGTGATGATAGGAAGAGGCTGTCAAGGAAGACCTTGGTTTCTAAATCAAGTCAATCATTATTTGAAAACGGGATCGCAACTTGCCGACCCACCCCACGGAGTAATACTCCAAAAAATTCTATTACATTTGGAAGAGATGCTAACGTTCTATGGGTTTGAGCGCGGCTTTCGGATAGCTAAGAAACACCTTGCTTGGTACGCTCAAAATTTACTCCTCTCCCAGGAGGTTCGTAAGTCCTTGCTAAGGGCCCCAAACCTTAAAAGTATCCAATCACTTCTGGAATCTGCCGTAAACACAACTCAAAGGCTTGCACGCCTTGAGACAGGGTAAACTCATGAAGAGTTTAATGAACTTATCGGATGCTGAGCCGTCTCCAGTTGAAGTACTTCAAAACCTTCCAACAGCAATCATCGTATTTGACGAATCCCTAAATATAAAAATGGCCAATGCAGCCGCTGAACTTTTGTTTGGCTTGAGTTCAGGCTTTCTTATTCATAAAACTATAACTACCTTAATTGATGAAGACGGTGAGTTAGTATCGCTTCTACAGCGAGCTTTTAGTGAACGACATAGTGTTCGAGAATTCGGGCTTATGCTAGCGGGGCCCAGAGTAAAAAAGCAAAAAGTTGATGTGAGAGTATCGGGGCCCACCGAAAACTCCCAATTCGCAATTGCAAGCATTCAAGAATGTTCTCTGGCAAGCGAACTAGATGGCCAAAATCTACTTGGTAGAGCAGCCAGATCAATCTCTGGCCTTACGGCTATTTTTTCTCGTGAGGTAAAAAATCCTCTCTCTGGAATTCGTGGCGCAGCTCAATTACTGGGAGAATCCGTATCAGACTCGGATAAGGAATTAACAGAATTAATTTGGGATGCGACTGACCGAATAAAGGATCTTGTAGATCGAATGGAACTTTTTTCAGACGATAGGCCATTAACCCGAAGTGCTGTAAATATTCATGATGTCTTAGGTCATGTGAAAGAAAAATTGACACCGAATTTAGAAAAAACTGTCCTAATAGAGGAAAATTACGACCCGTCGTTGCCTTTAGTATTTGGAAATAGAGAGCAACTGATACAAGTGTTTGATAATATGGTTAAAAATTCCTACGAAGCGCTTGATAAAGACAAAGGGCTAATAAAAATTGTAACAAGTTATCGGCATGGTTCACTAGCGTCAGTTCTGGGGGGCCGTGAAAAATTTGAATTGCCGATAGCAGTGAGTATAACCGACAATGGCATAGGAATCCCTGAAGACATCGAAAAGTCTATCTTTGAGCCATTTGTTACTACAAAACCAAATAGAACTGGCTTGGGGTTAGCTTTGGTAGCTAAAATTATTGATGACCATGGCGGTATTGTCGAATTAGATGCTACTTTTCAAAAAACCACCATAACGGTTTTTCTTCCAGTACATTCTGCAAAAAACATCGGTTCAAACTAAGGTTGCCCAAAAATTGGACGAAACGATAAAAAAAATACTAGTAGCGGAGGGAGATCCTTCAGTAAGAACAGTAATATCTCGAGCCTTAAGTAGGGCAGGACATCATGTGAGATCAACCTCATCTTCCTATGAGTTAATGAAATGGATCTCGAAAGGACAAGGAGAGGTTGCGATTGTCGACGCAACACTGACCCTTGGAAACGGAGCTGATTTAGTGTCCCAAATAAGTCAGTCTCGACCCAAACTTCCAATAATTCTGCTAAGCACAAATAATGTCTTTTCCTCGACTAACAACGAACAGGGAAATTTGTTTAAGCACGTATCAAAACCATTTGATCTTGATGAACTAATCGGGCTTATCAAGAGTCTCTCAACCTTCAAAAATGTACAAATTTCTCAAAACACTAAGGTTTCTAAGGGGATAGTAGATAAGCTTCCCCTTCTCGGGAATTCCCCGGCTATGCAAGATATCTACAGGTCAATTGCTCGATTAACCAACTCTGATTCAACTGTAATTATTTCGGGTGAATCGGGCACTGGTAGGGAACTGCTTGCAAAGAACATTCACGATTGCAGCCAACGCCGAAACTTATTATTTGTCAGTGTAAAACTTGAATCGGTTCCATCTGAACTTATTACCAAAGCAATTTTTGGACATGAACATCGTATTTCGGGAGAAAGAATTATCTCACCCGGAAAACTAAGTTTAGCTGAGAAAGGCACATTATTCCTAGATGAAATCTCAATTTTGTCTCTGGAAGCACAAGCTAAAATGTTAAAGCTTTTACGGGAAAACGCATATAGCCCGGTTGGAGGACAGGGGCTCGTACCTTCTGATGTAAGGATAATTACAGCGACAAAAAGGAATTTGCGAAGTCTGGTTGCTCAAGGATTATTTCGAGAGGATCTTTTTTACCGTCTCAATGTTGTTCCTCTACGATTGCCTCCGCTTAGGGAGAGGGCAGAAGATATCCCAACTTTAATTCAATATTTCGTGCAGCTTTTTCACACTTCCAAGGCATCTTCTAGCCGCTTTTCACCAGAGGCTATTTCCAGATTAAAGATATACAAATGGCCAGGGAACATAAGGGAACTTAAAAACTTTGTTCAAAGAGTGTGTGTTCTATACACTGATGAACTCATTAGCGATGAGATCGTAAAAACCTCTTTACTCGATACTTATGAAAATCAAAAGGAAATTAAGGAAACACCAGGTGATGGATTGGCACAAACCATAGACAAGCACTTGGAAAAATATTTTACAGCTCATAAAAATACTCTGCCTGCCAGTGGATTGTATGAGCGAATTCTTCGAGAGATAGAACAGCCACTAATAAGTAGGACACTAGCGGCTACGAAAGGTAACCAAATAAAGGCCGCGGAAGTTTTAGGGATCAACCGCAATACATTACGAGCGAAAATTCGCAAACTAGATGTCCGAGTTGCCCGTGGAAACAGATAAGAATGGCATCAACATTGCAGTCTTCCAATAAAAAATCGACGTACAGAGCAAAGATTTTTGCCCAAATGAAGGTTATTTTTGCTTCAAGAAAATTTGCAATTTCTGTTGTAATTACCTCTATCTTTTTTGGTTTGGCCACATACTCCGCCTTAACTGGAGCCGTCTCTGCTGAGGGAGCAGATCCATTAACTATTTTAATTCTGTTGAATGTTGATCTGGTGCTCCTTTTGGCTCTAGGTGCATTATTAGCACTCCGAGTAAATAGGCTATGGAACGAACGAAGAAAGGGCTCTATTGGGTCCCGGCTTCACTCCAGAATGCTTACTTTATTTGGTTTAGTTGCTGCGACTCCCGCCGTTGTCGTTGCAGTATTTTCAATTTCCTTTTTCAATTTTGGGCTGGAGGCCTGGTTTAACGAACGGGTAGTCACAGCATTTCAGAGATCACGTGCCGTTGCCTCTGCCTATATCAAGGACCATCAAGAGTTTATAAAAGCTGATGTATTATCCATAGCAGCTGCCATCAACCGCACGGATGTAGAGATAACTGCTAATTTTTCTGATTTTAGTAAATTACTAAATTCTTTAGCAGACGAGCGATCGGTATCCGAAGCTATCGTAATTAGGAGGGACGGAAAGGTCCTAGCTAGTACTAAGCTAAGTTTCTTGCTGACCTTCGATTCCTTGTCAAACAATTTTCTCGAGCAAGCCTCTAGAGGCGAAATTATTATCGCCACCAGCGATAGCAGCGATAGGGTAAGGGCTCTCGCCCGGTTAGACAATATCCCGGGTACGTTTGTTTATATTGGGCGCTTTGTAGATCGCGAAGTTCTTGAACATCTAGAAAGAGTGACTATTGCAGTAAACGAATACGAAGCATTGCAAAGTAAGTCCTCCAACATCCAAATTATTTTCACACTACTATATCTTATGGTGGCTTTGTTATTATTATTTGTGGCTATCTGGATTGGAATGATGTTTGCAAACCGTTTAGTTCGTGAGATATCAGATCTTGTCGTCGCAGCCGAAAAGGTCCGTGCTGGAGATCTGACCACCAGAGTTTCCGAAGGGGTGGAAGGTGATGAAATCGGTTCGCTTAATAGAGCATTTAACCGGATGACGAGCCAGCTACAACGTCAAAGAAAAGATCTTATCAATGCAAATCAGCAGCTTGATGAACGCCGAAGATTTACAGAAACTGTACTGTTAGGTGTTTCCTCTGGTGTGATTGGTTTGGATCAAAATAGAAAAATTTTTATCCCCAATCGTGCGGCACTTGATCTTCTTATGGCGCAGCCGGATGAACTAATAGGGTTAATGATTAATAATGTTCTTCCAGAATTCATGCCGCTGATGGAAGATCTTCAAGATTCTCAGCAGACCATGGTTCAAGATCAAATTCGGATAAACAGAAAAGGAAGAGTTCGAACTTTATTAGTACGCATGAATGCCCAAAAAGAGAGACATACAACGCTTGGTTATGTGGTAACATTTGACGACATTACTGAACTTGTAAATGCTCAAAGGGCAGCAGCCTGGAGTGATGTTGCGCGACGAATCGCTCATGAAATCAAAAATCCCTTAACCCCCATTCAATTGTCAGCAGAACGATTAAAGAGAAAGTTTTTGTCGGATATTGATAAAGATAAAGACATATTTGCAATGTGCACAGAAACCATAGTTAGGCAAGTAGCATCTATACGCAGCATGGTTGATGAATTTTCAACGTTTGCACGTATGCCCGCTCCTGTTCGGGAGCGAGTCAATATTGCTGAATTAATAAAAGGTGTTGTAAGTATGCACCGATTGGCGACTCCACAGATAGAATTTACGACAACGCCTATGGAAGATGCGATTCATGTTTCTTGTGACCACAAACAATTCAGTCAAGCAATTAACAATCTTATTTTGAATGCCATAGATGCGGTTGAGCATCTTCCTGACAGCGGTCGTTCCCCCAAAAAGATCGATGTAAAACTTGTTAGAATCGGCACAACCGAACTTGAATTAATGGTGGAAGATAATGGGTGCGGTCTTCCAAAACAACTAATTGATCGTCTGGTGGAGCCGTATATCACAACCCGAGACAAAGGAACCGGTCTAGGCTTAGCTATTGTTAAGAAAATCATCGAAGATCACGGTGGTGTACTAAACTTAAATGATCGTCCTGGTGGAGGCGCATCTATTTCCTTAAGATTTCCCATTGATAACATGACTGGCATATCAAAAAACACACCATAGTAAAAAAATAAACGTAATAACTTATAGTTGGAAAATTGAATGGCAACCGACATTTTGGTAGTGGATGATGAAGGTGATATTCGTTCATTGGTCTCCGGCGTCCTCAGTGATAACGGCATAGAAACCCGAGAGGCATGGGATAGTTCCACAACTTTTTCTGAGATACACAAACGAATTCCATCGCTGATACTTTTAGACATTTGGTTAGAAGGGAGCCCTGCTGACGGACTAGAAATTTTAGCTAAAATTAAGGAATTACATGAAGGGATTCCTGTTATTATGATAAGTGGTCACGGAAATATCGAGACAGCTGTTAAAGCCATTCGCTTAGGTGCCTACGATTTTATTGAGAAACCATTCGAAGTTGAACGTTTATTGTTGATTGTACAAAGAGCACTTGAAAGAAACAAATTAGAAAAAGAGAACATCGAACTCCGTCGAAAAACTGGTACTAAATTAGACATTATAGGAACGTCAACCCCAATAAGTATGGTTAGACAGTTGGTTGAACGTGTAGCCCCCACACAAAGTAGAGTTTTGATTGGAGGGCCTCCGGGCAGTGGCAAAGAGTTTATTGCGCGTATCATTCATCAGAAATCCCCACGTTCTGACAGCCCTTTTGTGGCATTAAATTCGGCGTCGATGACTCCTGAAATTGTTGAAAAGGAGTTATTCGGTTCTGAGCAAGCCGGTTCATCTGCTAATGGATCAATTCATATTGGCACACTTGAGCAGTCACATGGAGGCACCCTTTTTATCGATGAGGTGGGGGATATGCCAATTGAGACACAGGGAAAAATTTTAAGAGTTTTACAGGAGCAAAGTTTTGTTCGGGTGGGTGGAAGCAAGAAAGTATTAGTAGATGTTAGAGTGATAGCAGCAAGTAGTCGAAATTTATTGGAAGAAATAACTAAGAAAAATTTCAGGGAAGATTTATACTATCGGCTTAGCGTGGTTCCAATTCAGGTTCCCGCTTTGCGAGAGCGGCCAGAGGATCTTCCTGAATTACTGAAGTATTTTATGGATCTTGCCTCAGAAACAACAGGAATACCTGGGAGAAAATTCACAGAGGATGCCATAGCTGTTATGCAAACTTGTGAGTGGCCGGGAAATGTAAGGCAATTAAAAAACGTTGTAGAATGGTTATTGATTATGGCTCCGGGTGGCGAACAAACCCCACTTGATCCATCTATGTTACCGCCAGAATTAACCCAATCTACTCCAACGGCTTTACGACCAGATAAAGCAAAAGAAGTTATGGCGTTGACGCTAAGAGAAGCGCGGGAAATATTTGAACGACAATATCTGGAGTCTCAAATTAGCCGATTTGGACATAATATTTCTCGAACTGCAGCCTTCATAGGGATGGAACGTTCGGCATTACATCGTAAGTTAAAGGCTCTGGGCATTTATCCAAGTGAAAAACTTTAAAATTCATTCGGAAATGTTCGCATCTATAAGGAATTAATAAGGTGAAAGTAATAGTTTGTGGGGCAGGGCAGGTAGGGTTTGACATTGCACGGCAATTAAGTGCCGAAGATAATGATGTCATCGTAATAGACCACGACTATGAGCGCTTACGTAAAGTAAATGACGCATTAGATGTTATGACCCTCCAAGGGTTTGCATCATATCCAGACATACTGCAGTTAGCTGGCGCCGAAACTACTGATATGTTGATAGCCGTCACTCAGGTTGATGAAATTAATATGGTTGCTTGCCAAGTTGCCCACACACTTTTTAATATACCAATCAAAATTGCTAGAATTCGGCACCACGCATATCTCGAACCAAATTGGCAGCACCTTTTCAGCAGGGATCAAATGCCAATAGATGTCATCATATCTCCAGAAAATGAGGTTGTAGAATCCATAGGACGTCTTCTTGAATCTCCAGGCGCCACTGAGATTATAGGATTTTCAGAGGGCCGCATTAAATTGGTTGGCATGAGATTAAATGAAGATTGTCCAGTAATAAACACCCCACTCAAGCAATTAACTGAATTGTTCCCGGATCTCAATATTACAGTGGTTTACATAATTAGAGAAGAAGAACATATCCATCCCAAGGAAATGGAACAACTTCTTCCCAAAGACGAAATTTATTTCATAGCTGACAGTGCTCACGTAGGTCGAGCAATGCAGATATTTGGACACGAAGAAGTTCCCGCTCAAAACATTGTCATAATTGGAGCAGGAAATATTGGGTTACAACTCTGCAAAAACCTTCAAAAAAATGCGCAAGGAATAAATATTAAATTAATAGAATCTAATAAAGAACGAGCGCAAAAAGTTGCCGAGGAACTAGACGCCACGATTGTTATACATGGAGACGCTCTGGAAAAGGAAATTTTAGAAGAGGTTAATATAGCTGGGACTGATACAATTATCGCAGTAAGCGATGATGACGAGGTGAATATTCTATCATCCGTATTAGCCAAGCGCTATGGTTGCTTTAGTGCCGTAGCGCTGATCAATGAAACTACTTATGCGCCCCTAATATCGCCCTTAGGAATTGATACAGCCATAAGTCCTCGTGATATTACAGTCTCCCGTATTCTAGAGCACATTCGGAGGGGAAGAATTCATTCGCTTCACTCCCTGCAGAGTGGAAACGCCGAAGTCATTGAGGCCGATGCCTTGGAATCAGCTCCTGTTATAGGGGTACCACTACAAGACGCCAAATTACCTCGCGGGGTGCTAGTAGGCGCGCTTCTTCGTGACAATCAAGTGATAATTCCAAGGGGACAAACTATGATTCAAACGGGTGACAGAGTTATTATTTTTTCCCCTAAAGAGGCTATTAAAGCAGTAGAAAAATTATTCTCAGTCGCCTTTGGTTATTTTTAATATATTAAGAACCTTCTAACCTAATGCATCCTTCATCAATCTTGCGTGTCTTTGGCATAGTATGCCTGATTAAGGCCTTTTGGATGCTAGCTCCTCTGGTATTTGCCATAGCGAGCGAAGAACACATATCACAGCATGCTTTTGCTGTTAGCCTAGGTGTTTCACTGTTTATTGGTGTCACTGCATTGCTAACCACAAATCGGGTAAAAATTGCTCTGGGCAAGAGGGATTTGGCGATTCTAATCCCCATAATCGCGACTACTGCGACCATTCTGGGCGCATTGCCACTCTATCTATGCGGAAGCTTCCAACCCTTCTTTTATGCTAGTTTTGAGGCCCTCTCCGGGCTCACAACAACCGGCATGAGTTTGCATCCAAAACCAGAACTTCTCAGCCAAAGTGAACTTTTATGGCGAGCCATTCTCCAGTGGATGGGCGGGTATAGTACTTTGATTTTGGTTATTTGGGCGCTTCCATATTTGGGATTTGGAGGAGCGCTCAAAGCCGCCAAAGATGGCCATGAGAAACACAATTTGTTCCCACAATCATCTTTTAAGAAGACTTTAATAACTCTGCTAACAGTCTATTTAGTTATCAGCATTGTTTGCGCTCTGTCACTGTTTGTTTCGGGCCTGCCATTATTTGAATCAGTTTGTTATGCTATGAGCACTGTATCCACGGGTGGTTTTCTAGTTGAAAGTGATAGCCCGCTGGAATCTGGGAATAGGGCGGTAGAAATTGTTATAATGTTATTTATGGTACTTGGTGCTATGAATTTTGTAATACATGGAAAAGCTTTATCGGGATCCTTAAGAAACTATTTACAAGACCAGGAGAGCCAGAATTTTCTTATATTAATCCTTCTCAGTGCATGTATTGCCGTAGCAATTGTTGACGATTCCACAAAAGGAATCTTGAACTTTTACAACGCAATGATGCAAATAATCTCAATCGTAACAACGACCGGTTATCCTTCCCCCCAACCGGATACTTTTATTCCAGATTTTTATTTTTTATTACTTCTATTTTTAGCGGCTTTAGGGGGGAGCGGAAGTTCGACGTCCGGCGGGTTCAAAATTGCAAGACTTACTTTTTTTCTGCAACAATCCAAACAAGAGTTATACCGCTTGATCCATCCCCATTCCGTAACCCCAATAAATTATGGAGGTCATTCCATCTCCACAGACTCGATGAAAGTATTATCTGTATTTTCCATCAGCTTTATTGGACTAATAAGCCTGCTCACGGCTTTCTTGTCATTGAATAATATAGAATTTCCTCAGGCAATAACGTTAGCCATTGCAACTGTAACCAATAATGGGCCTAATATCATTGAAATTTCTGAGGAGACTAACTTTCTTCTAGAACTTCCCTGGGTAGCACAATTAGGTTTGATGTTAGGAATGTTAATGGGGCGGTTGGAAATTTTGTGTGTTCTAGTACTTCTTAATTTTTCTTTTTGGCGGAATTGAAGAACAAATGTCCCAAATTTCATACGTGAATGGTAGATATCTTCCACACAACAAGGCTTGCCTCCATGTGGAAGATCGTTCTACTCAGTTTAGCGACGGCGTATACGAAGTAATTGCAGTCATTTCCGGTAACTTAGTAGACTCGCAAATGCATTATAAACGTCTTTCTCGTTCATTAACCGAGCTTAAGATGAATCTGCCTATGTCTGTTAGCGCTTTACATTCAAATATCAAAGAAATAATACGGCAGAACCGATTGAAATCAGGCCTTATTTATCTTCAAATTTCTCGAGGATCGGCACCAAGAAACCATGTGATTCCGAACCTAATTAAAGAGTCAGTAGTAATAACTGCAAAACACTCAAAACCTAATGGCGGTAAACATGCCAAACAAGGTGTCTCAGTTATCACCACAGAAGATATTAGATGGAAACGTCCTGATATAAAATCTGTGTCCTTGCTTCCCAACGTATTGGCCAAAAATCAAGCGGCGCAGAGAGGCGCTTTTGAAGCCTGGTTGGTGGAGAGTGGGGGAAAAGAAATTGTAATTGAAGGCAGTAGTTCAAACGCGTGGATTGTTACCCAAACTAGCCAGGTAGTGACCCATCCTGAAGGGGTCAAAATGCTGAGTGGTGTCACCCGCAATAGAATTATTGATCTAGCAACATCGAATGGTATACAGGTGTTGGAAGCACCTTTTACGGTTACTCAAGCTAAAGCTGCTTCTGAAGCCTTCATGACCAGCACAAGTTCATTTGTAGTGCCTATTATTGAAATTGATGGGCATAAAATTGGTACGGGTAAATGTGGCCCCGTCACTACTGCGATACAAACTCTATATAATGACTTTACAAAAAAGTTATGAGGTGACCCTTAATTTCAATTTCGGAACCGAATGAAATATCTTTTAGCACCTATAAAATTCTCTGAATATACCAATTACTATCTTAACCTATTGAAATACATATAACTTTATATAGTTAGAAAATTGTTTTATTTAATAACAGCTAAGTTAGCCTGTGCTATTATTAGCTGTTAAGCGGATTGAGGAAACGAAGTATGTGTCTCCCGGATGACAGGGGTAAGTACACTTCAACTGGAGTTTTGGAGGAAACCCATCGTGGCCGCAGAAAAGAATCAAAATGTTCAGGATATTTTCTTGAACAATGTCAGGAAACAACGTGTACCTGTCACAATATTTCTCGTTAATGGAGTAAAGCTGCAAGGTAGTATTGCTTGGTTTGATAATTTTTCAATTATACTCAAGCGTGAATCTCAAACTCAGTTAATTTATAAACACGCAATTTCTACAATTATGCCGTCTGATGAATTAAGCCTCTTCGAAGATGAATGACTAATGACAGGCAAAGATCAAGTGGATCTAAAGAATTGCCAAAAGCGACAGAGTAATCGCATTTGACCCGAACTGTTATAATTCGTCCCGATATTTTCTGTTCAAAAAACGCATATCGTGACCCAGAGCGCGGGATTCAAGAGGCCGTAGCCCTTGCCAAGTCAATCGACCTTCTAGTGGTTGACGCGAAAATCGTTAAAATTAGACGACTAAGTCCCTCAACACTTTTTGGAACAGGTACAATAAAATCTCTAGCAGTAAACATCGATAATCAGAAAATAGAATTAGTGTTTGTAGATGGTAAGCTCTCGCCAGTTCAGCAACGCAAATTAGAAACTGAATGGAAATGCAAGGTTATTGACCGCACCGGAATCATTCTAGAAATATTCCAAACTAGGGCTAATACTCACGAAGGACGCCTCCAAGTGGAACTCGCAGCCCTTGATTATCAAAGAAGTAGGTTAGTTAGAGCCTGGACCCATCTAGAGCGGCAACGCGGCGGACGTGGATTTTTAGCAGGCCCAGGCGAATCTCAAATTGAAGCCGATCGTAGACAAATTGACCAACGGAGAAATCAAATCCGAGCAACCCTCAATAAAGTTGTAAAAACCCGTCAGGTGCAAAGAATACCAAGAGAAAAAATTCCCCTACCCCTAGTGGCTTTAGTTGGCTACACGAACGCTGGAAAATCAACCTTATTTAATCGCTTAAGTAGGTCCAATACCTACACTGCTAATCAACTTTTCGCCACTCTAGACCCAAAGATGTGTAAAATTGTCTTACCTTCCGGGTCCCCGGTTATTCTATCTGATACGGTGGGCTTCATTGGGGATATCCCAACTGAATTAATCGCCGCATTTCGGGCTACGCTAGAGGAGCTATGTCACGCAAGCATATTTCTCCATGTCAGGGATTTCTCTGATCCTGATAATCTGAACCAAAAACGTGATGTTCAGAAGACGTTAAAGGAGCTGGGTATCGAGGATGGAGATAATAATCTCAAGATGATTGAAGTTCTTAATAAAATTGATTTACTTATTGATAATACATCGATTTCTGAGTTGTATGCGAAAAAAAAGAAAAAGAATGTAGTATCAATTTCCAGTAAAACAGGTCTGGGATGTGATGAATTATTAAGATCAATAGACGCAATCCTCATGAAGCAACGCCAAATTTTTGAAATTAAAATACCGATGTCTGACGGGTCTGCTCTAGCGTGGTTGTACCGCAACGGAGTAGTTTTGTCCCGTATTGAAGGAAAAACTGATTTGTTACTTAAAGTGAGCATGGAACCAGGGAAAAAAGCCAAATTTCAATCGAGTTTTGGGCCACTAAGCGCAAAACCGAGCTTATTTTAAAATATTTGGTGTTAGAAGGCCTCTAATCCTTGACAGTTCCCCTCCCAGTTCCTATATGGCCTTATAGTTGAGTTGGCACTCGCTGTATCAGAGTGCTATTAGTGGATTTACAAAGGAAACTATAGATTTGGAGAGGCACGGATGAAAATCAGGCCGCTACACGACCGCGTAATGGTTAGGCGCGTGGAGGAGGACGAGCGGAGTGCAGGGGGTATAATTATCCCTGACACCGCCAAGGAGAAGCCCATGCAGGGCAAAGTCGTAGCCGCAGGTTCTGGGGCCCGCGACGATAATGGAAAAGTCATGCCGCTGGATGTTAAGAAAGGCGACACGATACTTTTTGGAAAATGGTCGGGAACCGAAGTAACAGTTGAAGGTGAAGAACTGTTGATAATGAAGGAATCCGATATAATGGGCATCATCGAGTAAGGAATTAGGAACATGCCTGCTAAAGATGTAAAATTTAGTGCTGACGCCCGCGAACGTATGCTTCGCGGCGTAGATACCTTGGCAAACGCAGTCAAGGTTACTTTGGGCCCGAAGGGCCGTAATGTTGTTCTCGATAAATCTTTCGGAGCACCCCGAGTTACAAAGGACGGTGTGACGGTTGCTAAAGAAATTGAGCTCAGCGATAAATTCGAAAATATGGGGGCGCAAATGGTGCGCGAAGTCGCCAGTAAGACGAGTGACGTCGCGGGCGATGGAACCACAACCGCCACAGTACTAGCCCAAGCAATTGTCCGCGAAGGGTCTAAAGCTGTGGCTGCTGGTATGAACCCAATGGACCTTAAACGTGGTATCGACAAAGCCGTTACAAATGTCTTGGGACATGTTGCCAAAACAGCCCGGCGTGTTGCTAGTCAGCAAGAAATTGCCCAAGTTGGTACAATTTCTGCAAATGGCGAGAGTGACGTTGGTGATATCATAGCCGAGGCAATGGAGAAGGTTGGCAAAGAAGGCGTCATCACCGTTGAAGAAGCTAAGGGTCTAGATACAGAGCTTGATGTAGTGGAGGGAATGCAATTTGATCGCGGTTATTTGTCTCCATATTTCATTACCAACCCTGAGAAGATGACCTGTGAGTTAGAAGATCCATATATTCTTATTCACGAAAAGAAGTTATCAAATCTGCAATCGCTACTTCCTTTACTGGAATCAGTGGTGAAATCTAGTCAACCGCTCTTAATTATTGCGGAGGATATTGAAGGTGAGGCACTGGCCACACTCGTTGTTAATAAATTGCGTGGTGGCCTCAAAATTGCTGGTGTAAAAGCTCCAGGATTTGGCGATCGAAGGAAAGCAATGCTAGAAGACATCGCAGTCCTTACGGGAGGTCAAGTTATCTCGGAAGACGTTGGCATAAAACTGGAAAATGTTTCTCTCGACATGCTGGGCCGTGCCAAAAGGGTGATGATTGATAAGGAAAATTCCACCATCGTTGATGGTGCGGGTAAAAAGAAGGGCATTGATGGCCGGATCAATCAAATCAAAGCTCAAATTGAAGAAACCACTTCCGATTATGATAGGGAAAAGCTTCAGGAACGGCTGGCTAAGCTTGCCGGTGGTGTAGCTATCATAAAAGTCGGTGGCATAACCGAGATTGAAGTAAAAGAGCGTAAGGACCGAGTTGAGGATGCTTTGCATTCAACTCGTGCTGCTGTGGAGGAAGGAATTGTTCCCGGCGGCGGCATCACATTAATATATAGCTCAAAGGGACTACCGAAACTTCAAGGTGATAACCCTGACCAGCAAGTTGGTATAGAAATTGTGAATAAAGCACTTCGTATGCCACTAAGAAATATCGCTGAGAATGCTGGTACGGATGGATCCATTGTCATTGGAAAAATCCTAGAGTCTAAAGACAACCGGTTTGGCTTTGACGCCCAAACTGAAAAATACAGAGACATGGTCAAAGCTGGAATAATTGATCCGGCTAAAGTCGTTCGCGCTGCCTTACAAGATGCGGCATCTGTTGCAGGACTACTAATCACAACGGAAGCCATGATTGCAGACAAGCCTGAGAAGAAAGATGATGGCCCTGCAGGCGGCGGCATGCCACCCGACATGGGCGGTATGGGTGGTATGGGCGGCATGGGTGGTATGGGTGGATTCTAGATAGAAACCCACACTAGTATACCATACAGTCAACCTGTTT
>PBWV01000048.1 GCA_002728255.1 Rhodospirillaceae bacterium
ACGTTTAAGTTTAATCGGGTTAACCTAATAACCAAGCTTATAGATGGCAGCTTTCCCGACTACAAAAGGGTTATTCCTGAAGACACCACAATCAACATTACCATTAAAGCAGAAACCCTAAGACCAGCATTACAGAGGGTTTCAATATTGGCTAATGAAAAGTTTAAGGGGGTTAGGATTGACATCGAAGACAATAAGCTGACCGTATCATCTGAAAACCCCGAACAAGAAAAGGGTAACGAAACTCTAGACATAGACAGCACCAATAAAACATTATCAGTGGGCTTTAACGTTTCCTACCTCATAGATGCTATCGCTGCTTGTGATGGTGAGCTTGTTAATTTAGGGCTCAACGATGAAAACAGTAGCGCGCTAATCACTGATCCCACTGACCCAGAATCAAAATTTGTCGTAATGCCAATGAGGCTCTAGTCCTTGTTACTAAAGGAGATTGCCTATATTAATTATAGGGGACTGAACGACAGCGCCGAAGAACTTGGCCAGGTTAACCACATTGTAGGAAAAAATGGCGCAGGCAAAACATCTATACTAGAGGCGGCAGCGCTTCTTTTAAGCGGAAGGTCCTTTCAGGGCATAACGCTAAAGCAGCTCGCAAACAAGGAAAGTAGCTTCTTTAACCTTTCTGGGTCAGTGGCACACAGCACGAACAACACGGATGAAGTCAAGTTCACCTTTTCTGACGACAAAAAGACACACACGCTAAACAGAAAAAGACTGGGCCCGCAGGCAGCACACAAAACCTTCCCGCTCTGCCTTATTGATACAAATGTTATACAGACATCTTCGGGCCAGCCCAAGTACAGAAGAGACCTGTTAGATAGAGCGGTGTTCCACGTGGAACCCCAGCACGTAACAAACCACAAAAAACTAAACAAGTGTTTGACGCAAAGGAACAGGGCGATCTCAAAGGGACTTAGCATAAGAAGCATAGAATCATGGGACGAGACACTGGCTGAGCTGGGAGAAAGCATTAGCAAAGCTAGAACCAGCTTAATTGAAGAGTGCAAAGAAGAGGTCGCAACAGTATCTAAGGAGCTTTTGGGCGAAACAATGAGCATAACGTATGAAAGGGGGTGGAAAGAAGACAGCTATTTAGAAAGCCTTAAAAAAAACATAAAGAAGGATTTGGCGCTAAAAAGGACCTCAACAGGCCCCCAAAGAGAAGACTTTAAAATAATGTCTCAAGACAGAAAAGCAAAAGGCTACTTCTCTCATGGTCAGGAAAAGCTAGCGTCCATATCTTTTATGCTGGGTCTAAACTTAGCGGTAGAAAAGCGCAAAAACTGTAGCTCAATTTTAATAATTGATGAAGCAGAATCAGGGTTAGACTCAGATTCAACAAAAAGACTTATTGGTGTGTTAAAAAGCCTTAATAATCAATTACTTATAACATCATTGCCACACCACAGCATAGCCAAACTATTTGCCGGCAATATATTAACAGCCAGACAAAAATAAAGAGTATAATCTGATATAATTTAGGCGTTTCAAACTAGAAACATAGACATGGCTAAAACCAAAAAAGACAAAGCTAAAAATTACGATTCATCAAACATTAAAGTCTTAAAAGGACTTGACGCTGTTAGAAAGCGTCCAGGAATGTATATTGGCGACACTGATGATGGCACAGGCCTGCATCATATGGTTTTTGAGGTTGTTGACAACTCTGTAGACGAAGCCCTTGCTGGCCATTGTTCGAATATTGATGTGATAATTCATCAGGACGACTCAATTACTGTAAAAGATGATGGTAGAGGGATACCCGTAGATAAACACAAGGGGGAGAAAAAGTCAGCGGCTGAAGTAATTATGACTGTTTTACATGCAGGGGGTAAGTTCGATGACGATTCTTATAAAGTTTCTGGGGGGCTTCATGGTGTTGGTGTTTCGGTTGTTAATGCGCTTTCAGAGTCGCTTAACCTGAGGATACACAAAAATGGATATGTGTATCTCCAAGACTATACACATGGTAAACCAAGCGGTGCACTTAAAAAGGGAGACAAATCAGATAAAAGCGGAACAACCATAAGCTTTAAGCCAAGCCCAAAAACATTCACCAATACTAAATATAGTTTTGAGATTCTTGCAAAAAGACTCAGAGAGCTCTCTTTCTTAAATTCAGGCCTGACCATTAATCTCTCGGATGAGCGAGCTGACAAAAAAGAATCATTTTTCTTTGAGGGTGGAATTAAGGCTTTTGTCTCTCATTTAAATAACCTCCAAAAGCCCATCCATGAAAGCGTTATACACATTGAGAAGACACTAAAAGACATCAATGTGGAAATTGCAATTCAGTGGAATGAGGCATATAGGGAAAACATGTATTGTTTTGCCAATACAATTAGACAAAAAGACGGAGGTACCCACTTAGCAGGATACAGAGGCGCATTAACAAGAACCATTAATTCATATATTGACAAAGAGTTTAAAAATGAAACCGCGGTTACTGGCGATGACTGTCGAGAAGGAATGACCGCGATTATTTCTGTTAAGCACCCCGACCCGAAATTCTCTTCTCAGACAAAAGACAAACTCGTCTCTTCAGAAGTAAAGGGTGTTGTGGAGTCTATTGTTAACAAGCACCTTAAAGAGTTTTTAATGGAAAACCCGGTAGAAGCTAAGATTATTATTCAAAAAATTTTAGATTCAGCAAGAGCAAGAGAGGCCGCAAGAAAAGCAAGAGAAATGACAAGGAAGGGCGCTCTCTCAATGACGGGTTTGCCAGGTAAACTAGCTGATTGCCAAGAAAAGAGGGCTGAATTTAGTGAAATATTCCTTGTTGAGGGAGACTCAGCCGGGGGTTCAGCTAAACAAGGAAGAGACAGAAAGACACAAGCCATACTTCCATTAAAGGGCAAAATACTTAATGTTGAAAAGGCCAAGAAAGACAAAATATTTTCTTCTGCTGAAATAGGGACTCTTATAACAGCACTGGGGTGTGGCATTGACGATGAATTTGATATTGAAAACCTTAGATATCATAAAGTCATCATAATGACAGATGCTGACGTAGACGGATCTCATATACGGACACTGCTACTGACCTTCTTCTTTAATCAACTTTATGATCTAGTAGATGAAGGCCATGTTTATATTGCGCAACCACCTTTATATAAGGTTAAGAGAGGCAAAAAAGAACAATACGTTAATAGCGATGAGGAACTCAATAATCTAATAATTAGTAATGCTATTACTGGTCTTAAGTTGCTACAAACAGGAAAAAAGAAAGCTCTTGAGGGCGACGGACTATTTAATATTTTGATGCAACAGATTGAAACCACAAACCTCATTCAAAAACTATCTAAGCAAATTGGCCACAACGCAGCCAAAGCTATTTGTGAGCATAAGCTGATAACAAAAACCGATGCTAATAATAAGAAGAAACTCGATCTTTGGGTTAAAGGTTTCTCTAGAGCAGCTAAGAAAATAGCAAAAGAAAACGACAATGAGATCGATATTAAGCTGAATAACGACGAAGATGGCATACCATTCATATCAATAGTTGATGGGGTTAATGGCACCTCTTCTGAAAAAAGGCTTCCTGTAACATTTTTAAAATCGCCAGAATATAAGGTATTCACCGCATATCAAAAGTATAAAAAGGATTTTCCAAAAAAGGTTTCACTGGTTAACGGAGAAGGGACCACTAACTTTGCTACAATCACAGAATGCCTAGACCACATTTTAGACAACTCAAAAAAAGGACAAAACATCCAAAGGTATAAGGGTCTCGGTGAAATGAACCCGTCTCAGCTTTGGGACACTACTCTCAACCCCAGTTCTCGTTCTTTAGTTCAGGTTAACGTTGATGACGAAGAAGAGGCTAAGCTTGCTTTTGCCACGTTAATGGGAGACGAGGTAGCACCGAGAAGACAGTTTATTGAAGAAAACGCCCTAAATGTCTCAAATCTTGACATTTAAGCGATAGAAAACAACATATTTTCTCCAGAAATCAGCCAAATTAGTAAAGAAACAACCTTTGTCGCTAATGATTTTCGAATGACCTAATTTCAGCCTCAATCCAGTTTTGTGCCTCTTTGTTTATCTCGTCAATGCTTTTGCCTTTTGTTTGTATTGGGGTTCCAATACTAAAAATGATTTTTCCGGGGCGCTTTAAAATACCCCTTCTTTTCCAAAATTTCCCTGAATTATGAGAAATAGGCAAAACATCTACCCCGGCCCCCTTAGCAAGAATAGCTCCAGACAAACCATACTTTTTTGTTTGTCTGTAGGGCATCCTGGTACCCTCAGGAAAAATTATTATCCATTTGTTTTCCAATAATCTCTGTTTTCCAATGTTGACAACCTTGCTAACCTCTGTTCCCCCCATGCCTCTTTTCACCGGTATTAAACCAAAGCGTTTAATTGCACCCCTAAACAAAGGAGCATACATAAGCTCGTATTTAGCTACCCAGGAAGCAGGACTAAAATGCTTTAAGCCTATAAATGCTTCCATTACAGAAGAGTGTTTAAAATATATAACACACCTATCAGTCGGGATGTTTTCTTCACCTTTTATGACATAATCAAGGCCGCAAATCTTTTTAAGCGAGAAAATATTAATTTCAGACCAAAGAACAGCAATTCTCCACCTTCTAGCTTCGCTAATTATGGGGGAGGGCAACAGAGCAATTGAGCATAATATTATAAAGCTTATAAAAAGGACAATCGTATAAGTAATAGACCTTAAATATAGTGCTATGAGAGACACAGGCTTATGCGATCTATTTAGAAACCGTGCTACAAAGCCTGTTTTCTAGCTTGCTAATCGGTATTGTTTCTTGTTTCATGGTGTCTCGATCTCTTACGGTTACCGTCTCGTTATCAAGGCTGTCAAAGTCAACGGTAATACAAACGGGTGTTCCAACCTCATCATGTCTTCTATAGTTTTTTCCGATGTTACCGCTGTTTTCAAGAACCACCCTTCCTAACCGAAGAGATTGCAAAGATCGCCTTATTTTTTTTGCTAGTGCAACAAGACTTTCGTTGTTCTTTTTAAGGGGTATTATTGCTGCTTTAATAGGAGAAAGGTGCGGCGCCAACGATAAAACCAACCTTTCATTATCGCCGTCTAAAGACTCTTTTTTGTATGCTTCATTAAGCACCGCAAGAAACCCCCTATCAAGACCAGCTGAGGGTTCTATTACATAAGGAACCTCCCAAGTTTTATCTTTGCTGTTTTGGATTGCGAGCTTAGCCGTTGAATCCATGTTTTCAGCAACCTTTGCTTGAATATCTAAATCAGCCTGGTTTTTTGTATGTGAGCCTAAGTCAAAATCTGACCTGTTCGCAATACCTTCAAGCTCTTCTTCACCATGCGGAAAGGCATACATTATATCTACAGTCTTTTTTGAGTAATGAGAAAGGTCTTCTTTTGGGACATCAAGCAGCTTTAACCGACCTTCTGGAATGCCCTGTTCGCACCACCAGCTAAGGCGTTTATTCACCCAATAATCGTGCCACTTCTCGTCTGTACCTCTCTCAACAAAGAACTCAAGCTCCATCTGCTCAAACTCCCTGGTCCTAAAGATAAAGTTTCTTGGGGTTACCTCGTTTCTGAAGGCTTTTCCAATTTGAGCTATTCCAAACGGCATTGACTTAGAGGTTGAATCAAGCACGTTCTTAAAGTTAACAAAAATCTGTTGAGCTGTTTCCGGCCTAAGATATGCAAAACTTTCCCCGTCATCCACTGGACCAACACCGGTTTTAAACATCAAATTAAATGGCCTTGGCTCTGTTAGGTTTGATGACCCGCAACCAGGACACGATTCATCTTCGATGTGATCAGCTCTCCAGCGACCCTTACACTTTTTACAGTCCACCAATGGATCAGTAAAGGTCTCTTCGTGACCGGAGTACTTTAAGACAGAGGGCTTGCTCAATATTGAGGCATCTAAGCCCTCTACATCGTCTCTATCGTAAACCATTGATGACCACCACGCAGCCTTAAGGTTATTTTTGAGTTCAACACCTAATGGACCATAGTCATAGAGCCCTTGCATCCCCCCATAAATTTCGTTTGACTGAAAGACAAACCCTCGTCTTTTACAAAGAGAAACAAGCTCATCCATGTTGTTTGCAGCCAATACAATTACCTCTTTACTTACGCTTCTTGATTATAGCTTTCTTTTCTGTTTATAGCACAGAAGGACGAACAAAAAACTATAATTGATTCAACCGACCTTCCGAAGTATTATATCTAGTGCTTGGTGTATTTCCTACAACGCGCAAAACTACTTTTGGTTTCTAAAACCGATTGTGAGACGCAAGTAAGCGGAAGCTGAAGAAACGGAGTCGTTTATCTCATAATTAGATCTTCTATTGCCCAGCAAAAAATTTAACTTACGTTTAATTAACAAAAGGAGCAACATGAAAAAACTAGAATATATATGGTTGGACGGGTTTCAACCTGAGCCCTCGCTTAGAAGCAAGGTCAAAGTTACAGACGGGAGCCCCCCCGACTGGTCTTTTGATGGTTCATCCACACAACAGGCAGAAGGCGGAAGCTCGGACTGTATCTTAAAACCCGTTAACGAGTACAACGGACCAAGGTCATCAGATAGTCTGGTTATGTGCGAGGTTCTTTCACCTGACAAATCACCACACCCATCCAACACCAGAAGTGCTTGTATTGATTTGTTATCAGACGACTGGTGGTTTGGCTTTGAACAGGAGTACTTTTTTACAAACCCTGAGGACGGAACAATCTTAGGCTGGGAAGACGGGACACCTCGACCCCAAGGTGACTACTATTGTGGTGTTGGGTCTGGCAATGTTCAGGCAAGAGAAGTTTCAGAGGCACACATGGACGCCTGTTTAGATGCTGGCATTACGATCACAGGAACCAACGCAGAAGTAGCTCTTGGTCAGTGGGAGTATCAGTGTTTTGGAAAAGGCCTAAAAGCTGCTGACGATCTCTGGGTAAGCCGATACCTTCTTCACCTAATCGCAGAAGAGTACGGCGTTTCTGTTAACATCCACCCCAAACCCCAACAAGGCGATTGGAATGGATCGGGCATGCACACTAATTTCTCCAACGGCCAAATGAGAGATTCTGGCACCGAGGAGTTAATGAATGGCTTGTGTGAAAAGCTAGGCGCAGTTCACAAAGAGGGAATAGCGAACTATGGCTCTGACAATGATATGAGGCTTACAGGTAACCATGAAACCCAAAGCATTGATACCTTTTCATACGGTGTTAGCGACAGGGGCGCAAGCATTAGAATACCCATATACACGGTCGACAACAACTGGAACGGTTATTTGGAAGACAGGAGGCCAGCATCAAACGCTGACCCCTATAGAATAATAGCCCACATTGTTGGAACACTAACCGACTAAGCATATAAGGGCCCCAAGGGGCCCTTTTTGGGTGGCGCACATAAACTACCAAGGGCAAAAAAAAGAAATGGGCTAGTTATTAAAGTGCCAGAACTAGGCTAAACCGCCCACTAGAGCATCAACACTACTTAGCCCGCTTGAGCTTAGGTATTCTTCAAGACCTTGGTTAATTTTGTTGCAAATTAGCGGATCAAAAAACAAAGCGGTTCCAATACCAATGGTTGAGGCTCCAGCCAAAATAAACTCAATTGCGTCCTCAGCCGATGATATGCCGCCTTGTCCCATAATTGGCACGCTGTATTTTTTTGAAACCTGGTACACATCATAAACCTTCTTAAGCGCTATTGGTTTTATTGCAGGCCCAGAAAGCCCTCCAGCACGGTTTCCCAAGACCAATTCTTTTTTGTTTATGTCTATGGCTAAACCACTGATTGTGTTGATGACAGCTAGGGCATCGGTTCCGGCATCGATACATAGTTTTGCGTTGAGCTGTATGTCAGCCTGGTTGGGCGACAGCTTTGTAATAATTGGTTTTGAGGTCACCTTTCTGCAGGCCTCAACTACTTGCGCCGACATTTCTGGGTCATTGCCAAACTCCATACCACCCTTTTTTACATTCGGACATGAAATATTTAACTCTATAGCAGCAACCAGCGAGTCATCAAACACTCTACAAACCTCCACATATTCTTCAATGGTGGAACCCGAAACATTAGCTATATAGTGTGTTTCAAGGGGGTCTAGGTTAGGCAGGATTGTCTGGACAACCGCTTTTGCTCCAGGGTTTTGCAAACCAATTGAGTTGAGCATACCAGACGGAGTTTCTATGACTCGATGAGGCTCGTTACCCAGCCTTGGCTCTAATGTGGTTCCTTTGAGAATGACGCCGCCAACATGACTGTTTGAAAAACCCTCTAGTCTACTGTACTCGTCTCCAAACCCCACACAGCCAGAGAGCAAAATTATAGGTGAGACCATCTCTAGCCCTAAAAATTCTGTTGAAATTGTACTTTTACTAACCATACTAGGTTTATGCCGCATATTGTACTACATCAGCCAGAAATTCCACCAAACACAGGCAATATTATTAGACTTTGTGCAAACACGAACACCAGCCTTCATTTGGTTCACCCCCTAGGATTTACGATGACAAAAAAAAGCTTAAGAAGAGCATATTTAGATTACGAGGAATTCACGAAAATAAAACACCACAACAACATCATAGAAATGAATGACCATTTTTCTGGAAGGGGGTATTACGCCATTTCAACAAAAGGTAAAACGCTATTTAACACTATAAAATTCAAGCAAAGCGACGTTTTTCTTTTTGGCAGCGAAACACAGGGACTTCCGCAGAATGCGCTATCTTCAGAGGAGTGCTTAGGTGTGCTTAGGGTTCCAATGGCCGAAGGATCAAGAAGCATTAATCTTGCAAACACTGTTTCTATCGTGCTTTACGAGGCGCTTAGACAGCTAGAGTACCCAGGCCTAACGTAAGTCCTCATTTTTGATTGGGCGACGCATTAGTTCTTTGGCAATGGTGTTTGATTTTGTACCTGAATAGAGGACCTCATAAACAGAGTGCAAAACGGGTTGCTGGTCATTAACAACCCCGTTCTCAACGAGTGTTTTTATGGCGTTTGCACCCTCGGGAGTACCCTTCTGAAGTGCAACCGCATCATTAAATGAGAGGCCGCCACCTATGGCTAGACCGAGCTGCCTGTTTCTAGATTTGTCATCATAAGAGCTAAGCATAACATCGCCCATCCCAGAGAGGCCCATAAAGGTTTTTTCAGATGCCCCAAAAAGCAGTCCAAGCGAACTTATTTCGTCAAGGGCTCTTGTCACCAATGCTGCCTTTGCGTTTGCGCCCATCTCAAGGCCATCACTAATGCCCGCAGCGATAGCCACAATATTTTTTAAGCCACCACCAAGTTGAACCCCAACCGGATCGGGTGAAAGATAAACTCTTAAAGACTCATTAGACATGGACTCTGCCAGCAATAAAGGGTTATCTATTGTATTCGTCGCCAATGTTATTGCAGCCGGTTTGCCAATCGCTAGCTCCTCAGCAAAGGTTGGGCCTGAGAGAATCGCTGTCTTTGTTTTTGTTCCGACCACACTAGTAACCATAGAAGACAAAAGACCCCCATTGTCAGGATCAAAGCCTTTTGTTGCCCAGACCAGGTTATTATCGCCAACGTTGTTTTTTAGAAGCAACAAGGCACGTTTAAAATATGGGCTTTTGACACAAACAACAATAGAGTCTGTATTTGTCAAAAGCTTTTCAGAAAAAGGTTCAACGCCAACCACCTTTGGTAGCTTGAAACCCGGTAAGTATTTTTTGTTTTCTCGGTCTTTTCTTATTTGGCAAAGGTTCTCCTTGTCAAAAGAGCTGAGAACAACGTTGTTGCCAGACTTTACCAGCTGTATAGATAAAGCTGTTCCCCAAGCACCCGCACCGAAAACCAAAAAAGAGCCGCTCATTCTAGTTTTTTGTTTTTTGTTCGGTTTCCTCTAATGCTTGAGCGTATAGGGCATCAAAATTTATTGGCTGAAGCAACAAAGCAGGAAACCCAGCCTTGGTTACCAATGATGAAACGAGTTCTCTTATGTATGGAAATAGGGTGTTCGGACAAAATACCGCAATAAGGCCCTTTATCTCATCTTCCGTATAACCTTTGATGACAAAAACACCGGCCTGCTCTACTTCTGCTATGAAGATGGTTTTATCGTCGTATGTTGATTCAACCCTAATCTTAAGGCAAACATCATATGAGTCATCACCTATTTTATCGTGGGTGTTTGCTAGGTTAATCTTTGTTTCTGGTGAAATCGCGTCTTCTAAAAACACACCAGGACTATTGGGTGCCTCGAAGGACACGTCTTTTATATATAAAGTTTGTAATGAAACCAGCCTTTCTTCCTTAGTATCCGACATGATCACTCCTTGTTTTTAGTTTCACAGGGCAGCGAGTTGTTTTCCCACTCTAGTTGTCCGCCCTTAATATAAAAAACATTATCAAGGTTTTTTTTCCTTAAAGACAGACTTGTTTTTTTGCTTAAACCGCCACCATCACAAACAAGCACCATAGCGGTCTTTTTTTTGGGCGGGTTTCCCATAAGATCGTCTTGAGCAACATTAACAGCATTTAGTATATGCCGCTTTTCAAAGTCTTTTGGGTCTCTTAAGTCATAAATTACCGCATTATTGTTTATAAGCTTGACCACCTCTGCTGGAGTTAAACCACAAATATTTGACTCTTTTATTTTTAGCTCATTGAAAACCGCCGCCAAAAAAACAGTTATAGTCCCGCCAACGAGGAGAGGGTAACTGTTAATAAATTCCATAATATTCATCGTTATAATAGCGTTTGTTTAATTGACTCCGCCGTTGATGCGAGGATTTCTGGATCTTCAAGATCATTTGCATGTGGCTGGAAGGGCGCTTTTTCGTAAACTGGAATTATGTGCATATGATAATGAAAAACAGTTTGCCCAGCTTTGGCACCATTAAGTTGGGTGATAATTACGCCAGAGGGAAGAAGAGCCTTTTTGATTG
>PBWV01000049.1 GCA_002728255.1 Rhodospirillaceae bacterium
AGTGGCGGAGAGGGTGGGATTCGAACCCACGGTACGCGTAAACGCACACACGCTTTCCAAGCGTGCGCCTTAAGCCACTCGGCCACCTCTCCATGAAGCTAACCGGCTGGTACTAAAAAGTAGTCGATCAGTCAATGTTCTAGTGTATCCCATATCTCACATTGCGCTCTGATAAAACAAATAACAATGGAGTTGGGACCCCTGCTGTAAAATAATAAGGGGAGGGGCAATTTCTCAAAGGCTATCGCCACGGCTGCCTATCTTTAAGACTTCGGTCTACTGAACTCACCCTTAACCATCCAGCCTAAGAGCCGCAAGGAACGCCTCTTGAGGAATTTCAACATTACCTACCTGACGCATCCGTTTTTTTCCAGCTTTTTGCTTTTCTAACAACTTGCGCTTTCTTGTTATATCGCCACCATAACATTTTGCGGTAACATCTTTCCTCAAGGGACTAACGGTTTCGCGCGCTATAACTTTACCACCTATAGCCGCCTGAATAGCCACCTTAAACAATTGCCGAGGTATAAGAGATTTTAAGCGCTCACAAAGAGCTCTGCCCCTGACCTCCGCTTTATCTCTATGAACGATGAAAGACAAGCTATCTACGGATTCTCCGTTAACTAAAATTGCTACCTTTACTAAATTACCAGTCTCATATCCCTCAAGTTCGTAATCAAAACTAGCATACCCCCGGCTAATTGATTTCAGTCGATCATAAAAATCAAAAACTACCTCGTTTAGTGGCAAGCGATACACAAGCATAGCCCGGTTGCCCACATATGTAAGATTAATCTGCACACCCCGTCGATCCGTACAAAGCTCCAAAATCCCACCTAGGAAGTCGTCAGGAACCATTATAGTAGCCTTAATCCAGGGCTCCGCCATCTCGGTTATCCTTACCGCATCTGGCAAATCAGCAGGGTTGTGAAGCTCTAACATCGTCTTATTTGTTAAGGATACTTTATAAATTACGCTAGGAGCCGTAGTTACCAAATTCAAATTGAACTCTCGTTCCAACCTCTCCTGCACAATCTCTAGATGCAGCAATCCTAAAAACCCACAGCGAAAACCCAGGCCTAAAGCAGCGGAACTTTCCGCCTCAAAGTGAAAGCTCGAGTCATTCAACCGAAGTTTAGCTAAACTATCTCTGAGGTCCTCATAATCCGCACTATCAGCCGGATAGAGCCCACAAAAAACAACAGGAACACTTGGCTTAAAGCCCTCTAAAGGGGTCTCAGTAGGATTCCTATCATCTGTAATAGTATCGCCAACCTCAGTCTCCGCCACCGTCTTTATGGCAGCTGTCAAAAAGCCAACCTCCCCCGGCCCCAATTCATCCACAGCCACCCCTTTAGGGGTAAAAATACCGACCTTTTCGACTTGTCGCGTCATACCAGATGACATAAAACGCACTCGTTGTCCCTTCCGCAAAACACCATTGCGCACCCTGACGAGTACTACCACGCCCAAGTAGGAATCATACCAACTATCCACTAGAAGGGCCTTGAGAGGACCCTCCACTATACCGGAAGGAGCTGGCAACTGGTTGACTAAGGCTTCCAACACACCATCAACGCCAAGCCCCGTCTTTGCAGATACCTCCAGTGCCTCCGAAGCATCCAAGCCTATCACCTCCTCAATTTGTTGGCGCGTCCGGTCAGGTTCCGCTGCTGGCAGGTCCACCTTATTCAGGACGGGTACAATTTCATGATCCGCTTCTAATGCCTGATACACATTAGCCAATGTTTGCGCCTCCACTCCCTGGCTAGCATCCACAACCAGCAAGGAGCCCTCACATGCTGCAAGGCTCCGGCTCACCTCGTATGTAAAATCCACATGGCCCGGCGTATCAATCAAATTCAGTATGTACTCCTGGCCGTTATTAGCCTTGTACGCTAGGCGGACAGCCTGTGCCTTTATAGTAATGCCTCGCTCCCGCTCAATATCCATGGAATCCAAGACTTGAGCTTTCATTTCCCGAGCCTCTAGACCTCCACACCTTTCAATTAGGCGGTCGGCCAATGTTGATTTACCATGGTCGATATGGGCGATGATGGCAAAATTGCGAATGTGTTGCTGGTCAGTCATACGACGCTTTCAGTAAAAAACACTATTTCCGAAGCTTTCCACCAGTTACTTTTTCAACTTTCGCAATAATAGAATCGGAAATCCTTCGAATCTCTTTCTCTGTTAGAGTTTCTTCTTTTGGACTAATAGTAACACCAAGTGCTACCGATTTGCTTCCTGAAGCAATCCCTCGTCCGCTGTACACGTCAAACAAATTTACACTGGAAAATATAGATCGCGTCGAATCCTTTCCGCTAAGTGAACGCACAGCTTGTAGCAGGTCGCCCACGGGAACCTCCGCCCCAACCAAAAAGGCGAAATCTCGTTCCACGGCGGGCAAATCGACCGCAGAAAGCACCGGACGAGCACGAGATTTTCTTGACTTCGGAGCAGGAAGGTTAGTTAAGATCACTTCAGCCCCCACCACTCGCGCCTCAATTCCGAAGTCAGATAAAATGCCTGGATGGACTTCACCAAAGGTAGCTAAGACCCTCTGTGGCCCTAACTTAATTTGCCCAGAACGCCCTGGATGGTACCAAATAGGAGTGTCCGTCGACAAAGAGACGCGTTCCATGGAAAAGCCAAAGTATTCGAGCAATGCGAAACAATCGGCCTTAATATCGAAAACATCTGCATCCCTGGGTTTGGCTAGCCAATGCCGACCCGAAATTTCTGCAGAACGAACTAGGCCGGCGACAATTTGTTGATCTGCCTCCAAATCGCCTAAAAACCGAGGCCCAACTTCAAATAAGCCTAAGTTCGCATGCCCCTTGGCCGTATTTCGTGAAACAGCCGATAAAAGATTAGGAAGAAGAGATGGTCGCAAATTACCAAGATCTTCAGTAATAGGATTGGAGAGCTTTAGCTCTGCCTGTCCACCCCCAAACTTCTCAGCTTGAACCTGACTTACAAAGGACCACGTAACACATTCATTGAGGCCTCGTGCAGCCAAAACCCTCCCCGCAGACCGAATCCGACGCTGCACCAAAGACAACGCTGGACGAGGCAAACCATTGCGGTCTAGAGAAACTGGGGGTATCGACTGGTATCCTTTTATTCGCAGAATTTCCTCAACCAAATCCGCCTCACCATCAATATCATGACGCCAAGTCGGCGGAATAACCTGAAAAAGTTTCTCCCCACCCTCACATGCAAAGCCCAGCCTTTGCAAAATACCCCTACATTCTGCAGCTGAGACGACCAAGCCCCCCAAATCTGCAACCCGTTGGGGCCTAAATGAAATTTCCTCTGCTTTTCCTGGCTTGGCCCCAATGGTTATGGCAGTACTAGGTTCACCACCGCCCAACTCTATCAACAACTTAGTTGCCATCTCACTTCCTGAATTGACTGACTCCGGATCAATTCCTCTTTCAAACCGATACCTAGCATCAGACTCTACAGCTAACCTACGTCCCGTAGCCGCAGTCCGGGTTGCATCAAATAAGGCAGACTCCAGAAACACATTCCTAGTGGCCTCAGTGCAGCTTGTCCGAGTGCCTCCTATTATCCCCGCTATAGCTATAGGGCCCAAGTCATCACAAATTACCGTCACATCTTCCGTCAATTCATAGGTCTGACCATCGAGGGCTTCTATTATCTCCCCCGATCGTGCCGTGCGGACATGAATATCTCCTTTAACCTTATCGGCGTCGAAGGCATGCAGCGGACGACAACGATCAAATGTCACAAAATTGGTCACATCAACCAACATCGATATTGGTCGCAGCCCAATGGTGTGCAACCTCCGTTGGAGCCACATCGGGCTCGGTCCATTTTTGATACCTTTAATCAGCCTTCCAACCAAATAAGGGCACGCGTCGGCAGCTTCGGGGATGAATCCAAAACTAACTCCAATTGTGCTTTCAAACTTTCCAGGGGTAGGAGCAATTTGCGGTGTTATTATCTTACCCAACCCGCTTGCTGCAAGATCGCGAGCAACGCCCTCCACACCTAAACAGTCCCCACGGTTTGGGGTAATCGCAATCTCTATTACAGGGTCGTCAAGACCCACAGCTGCTGCATAACTATCACCCGGCTTCAACTCAGCGTCCAACTCAATTATCCCAGAGTGATCATCGCCCAAGCCTAATTCTTTTTCAGAACAAAGCATACCTTGGCCCGTGACACCACGAATGTCCCTTGGCTGGAGAACAAAATCTCCCCCGGGGATACGCGCTCCAATGGGAGCAAATACAGCCTTCATTCCCGAACGAACATTAGGAGCCCCGCAAACCACCTGATACACCTCGGGGCCAATGTCTACAGCACACAAACGCAACCTATCAGCATTTGGGTGCGCCTGGGTGGATACCACATGACCAACTACAAAGTCCTCTAGTGTTTTCTTGAGGTCGGTTACACTCTCTACCTCTAGGCCTATCATGGTTAAACGATCTGTTATCTCTAACAGATCACCATCCGTTTCTATGTGTTCTCGCAGCCACCCGAGGGAGAATTTCATCGGCTCAAACCCTGACCTAAAGTTGGCAAGTCTAAAGCAGAGAACCCATAATTTTTCAGCCACTGTAGATCCGAATCAAAAAATCTCCGCAAGTCCCGGATGCCATATTTCAACATCGCAATCCGGTCAATCCCAACCCCAAAGGCAAACCCCTGCCACTCATGAGGGTCCAAGCCACAATTTAACAGTACCCGGGGGTTTACCATCCCGCATCCAAGAATCTCCATCCAATCTGCACCTTCGCCGATAGTTCTTACTCCCCCCTCCACAGAACAGCCGATATCTACCTCCGCCGACGGCTCCGTAAATGGAAAATAGCTTGGACGAAATCGCAGTGGCAAATTATCAATTTCGAAAAACGTCCGCACAAAATCAATTAGACACCCTTTCAAATGTCCCATATGTATATCTTTATCCACAACCAACCCTTCAACCTGGTGAAACATAGGAGTATGGGTTAGATCATAATCATGGCGGTACGTTCGCCCCGGGACGATAATCCGGTGGGGCGGAGAAGCCTGGGTCATTGTTCTTACCTGAGCGGGCGATGTGTGGGTCCTTAACAATGGACGACTTCCATCTTCTCGCTCAGGGAGATAAAAGGTGTCGTGCATCTGACGGGCTGGGTGGTCAGCCGGAATATTAAGAGCTGTAAAATTATTATACTCTGTTTCTATATCTGGACCTTCAGCCACAGAGAAGCCCATCCCAGCAAAAATTTCTATCACCTCATCCAGTACCTGGGTTACTGGATGGATTGTCCCTAACCGCTCTGGCCTGACACTAGCCGTAATATCGATGGACTCACGCGAAAGCTTGGCCGCCAATTGTTCAGCACCTAGCATCGAGCGCCGCGCCTCTACGGCCTGGTTTAGCTCTTCTTTTAGTTTGTTAAAAACACCTCCTGCCACCTGTTTTTCCTCGGAACTCAAGTCCCGGAGCTTAGCTAGCAGCTGGCTAACGCGACCCTTCTTCCCGAGCAGGGCTACCCGGAGATTATCCAGCTCCGCAAGGCTCGGGGCCTCAGCGATCATACCAATATATTCATCCCGAATCTGGTCACTTAGCAGTTTTGCATCCATGGGCACATTTTAACTTTAATTGGTATGAAAAAAAGAAGCCTTTTCCCTGGCAGGCGACAGTGGCCTGGTGAGGCATCCTACCAACGGACCCTACTTCCCCCCAAATTCCCCGCCACAGATATGCGACTAGGCAGCCTCCAATGCAGCTTTCGCCTGATCGACCAGCTCCTTAAACGCCTCCGGCTGCGTAACCGCCAGGTCCGCCAGTATCTTACGATCTAGATCTATCCCGGCCCGAGACAGTCCAAAGATAAAATTACCATAAGTCAGGCCGTTAAGCCGAGCCCCAGCATTTATCCTCTGAATCCACAAAGCCCGAAAAACACGCTTCTTCGTTCTCCTGTCTCGATAAGCATACTGGCGCCCCTTTTCAACCGCCTGGTTGGCAGCTCTGATGGTGTTCTTTCTGCGCCCATAATACCCCTTGGCCGCCTTCAATACTTTTTTATGGCGAAAATGCTTGGTTACGCCGCGTTTCACTCGTGACATTGGAACACCTATCCGTTACGCAGAAAATTCCGCTTTACGATCCTCTCATCCGCAGAGGCCATAGTCGTAGAGTGGCGGGCATTACGGATGAACTTATTTGTCCGCTTAATCATGCCATGGCGCTTCCCAGCATGGTTCATCCGCACCTTGCCAGTTGCTGTCAGCTTAAAGCGCTTTTTGGCACTCGACTTCGTCTTTACCTTCGGCATAATCCACTCTTACCCAGCTTCTAGGCCAACTATTCTTCTGTCTTAAGCAGGCTCGGTTTATAACCATGCATAGGCAGCTTTGCAAGCTCTAGACGCAAAGGGGCCAACTAAGACGTAGCTAAAGTGGCGCCACAACCATAGTCATTTGCCTGCCTTCCAATTTGGGACTTTGCTCTACCTTCGCCAAATCTTCTAAATCGTCACGCACCCGCATGAGGACCCCCATTCCAATTTCCTGGTGGGTCATCTCACGCCCGCGAAAACGCATTGTCACCTTAACCTTATCGCCTGCCTCAAGAAATTTAGTTATAGCCCGCATCTTTACGGCATAGTCGTGCTGCTCTATTCCCGGCCGCATTTTGATTTCTTTTACATCAAAGGTTTTTTGTTTTTTTCGGGCTTGGTTGGCTCGTTTCTGAGCCTCATATTTAAATTTTCCATAATCCAATATTTTGCAAACAGGTGGGGCCGCATTCGGCGAAACCTCTACCAAATCTAACCCAGATTGCCTAGCCCTCTCAAGGGCATCTTGCACAGACAAAACCCCAAGCATCTCTCCATTTTCATCAACCAACCGGACTGACGACACACCGATCTGGTCGTTTACCCGCGGCCCATCCTTAGCTGGCGGTGCGGGTTGCTGAATTCTAGCTATTTATCCTTCTCCTCATACTTTTCTTGGCCCGATCCATTTACCCTGTGCAGCTTGCCTTCAAACCGGACCGTTCTCACACTGGCGCCATGGCTCGACCCAAAAGTTTATCAACAGCCTGATCTAACGCAAGTACTTCCTGTTTTTTTTCACCCCGCCACCGCAGAGAGACCGTTCCATCTTCCGCCTCCCTAGATCCAACGACCACGATTACTGGCACTTTTTTAAGAGCATGTTCCCTAATCTTATAGTTAACTGTCTCGTTACGGACGTCCAAAGTGGCCCGAATTCCCGCCGAGACCAGCGCCTTATGGACCGTACCCGCATGATCATCCGCTGCCTCGGTAATCGTAGCTACTACTGCCTGGGTCGGCGCTAACCAAGTGGGGAAACGCCCGCCAAAATGCTCAATGAGAATCCCAATAAATCTTTCAAATGAACCCAAAATAGCTCGATGCAACATTACCGGCCTATGCTTTGACCCATCTTCTCCTACGTAGGTCGCCTCTAGACGTTCTGGCAACACAAAATCAACCTGCAGGGTACCGCACTGCCAGTCCCTTCCCAAAGCATCCCGCAGAACAAACTCAAGCTTTGGGCCGTAAAATGCGCCTTCCCCCGGATTGACTTCATACTCCAAACCTGTCTGATCCAAAGCGTGCTTCAGAGCAGATTCTGCCTTTTGCCATGTTTCGTCCGTCCCAGCCCGAACCTCAGGCCTATCCGCAAACTTGACTATTACATCATCGAAACCAAAGTCTTTATAAATTCCCAGAAGCAGCTCACAAAACCTTGCCGTTTCACTGTTAACCTGATCCTCCGTACAAAAAATATGGGCATCATCTTGAGTAAATGCACGAACACGCATCAAACCATGAAGTGCCCCCGACGGTTCATTGCGGTGGCAAGCGCCAAATTCGGCCATCCGTAACGGCAAGTCACGATAACTTTTCAGTCCCTGACGAAATATTTGAACATGGCCTGGACAATTCATGGGCTTCAGAGCTAAAACCCTGTCTTCCGACGCTGCGGTAAACATATGTTCCCTAAACTTATCCCAGTGGCCTGACCTCTCCCACAAACTACGATCAATTAAAGCCGGGGTTTTTACCTCTGAGTAGCCGTTACCCTCCAAACATCTCCTCATGTACGTTTCAATTAACCTGAACAGTGTCCAGCCTTGGTCATGCCAAAACACACTCCCGGTTGCCTCTTCTTGAATATGAAACAAGTCCATCTCGTTTCCAAGACGACGGTGGTCCCGCCGCGCTGCCTCTTCAAGTCTATCTAAGTAGCTCCGCAGATCTTTCTCGCTAGCCCAAGCGGTCCCGTAGACCCTCTGCAACATCTCATTCTGACTATCTCCTCGCCAATAAGCACCTGCTATCCTTGTTAACTTAAATGCTTTTCCAAGTTTGCCTGTGGAAGGCAAGTGAGGGCCCCGACATAGATCCACAAACTCTCCCTGTTTGTAGACCGTCAACACTTCATCTTCCGGAAGTTCACGCACTATCTCCGCCTTATAGCTCTCCCCTATACTTGCAAAAAACTCCAAAGCCTCCTGTCTGCCCCACACTTCCCTGGTTATCGGTTCATCCCGGTCGACTATCTCGTGCATACGGGCCTCCAGGGCAACCAAATCTTCTGGTGTAAAGGGAGCCTCCCTTGCAAAGTCGTAGTAAAAACCATCCTTAATAACGGGACCAATTGTAACCTGGATATCTGGCCACAACTCCTTTGCAGCCTCCGCCAAAACATGGGCCGCATCATGCCGGATCAAATCTAAAGACTCTTCGTCCCGAACGGTTACTAGTTTGCAACTAACATCAGCTTCAATAGGAATAGATAGGTCAACTAATGTCCCATTGACCTCGGCAGCTAGGGAGGCCTTCGCAAGGCCTTCCCCTATATCGAGCGCCACTTCGTAGGGAGTTACCCCCTTGTTATATTCCCTGGAAGTACTGTCGGGAAGACTAACGGTTATTTTGGCCAAGCTATCAGACACCAGTCGTCCTATTTCTTGTTGGGCGCGGACAATGCGCTATCCACTGCAAACCTGTCAAGCTAACACTGCCACGTCTCTGATTGCGGCCCAAACGTCTCCAACTGGCAGATCGCTTATAGAGCCTATACCAACTCCCATCAGACACCTGACATTTTGACCACGCGGCGCGCAGAGCTTTGGATCCGATGCTACACCAAAAAGAACAACGGTTGGCCGCTTGCCGGCAGCAATAATATGCATAGGTCCAGTGTCGTTGCCCACACTTACCTCTGCGGAACGACTCAATTCTGCAAGTTCCGCGAGACTAGTTTTCCCCCCTAGTGAGACTACACCATCCAAGCCCTCGGCTATCTGGGCGTGCAACTCTCTTTCTGTTGCGTCCCCCACTAAAAATACATTTATTCCCGATGAGACCAATTTTCCGGCTACTTCCCTATACCGCTTGACGGGCCACCGCTTATTTTGTCGTTTTGCCGACCCGCCAGGCACCAACAAAGCATATTTTTTCGGCAACCTAAACTTCTCCACAGGAGACCTAAGCCAACCTAGTTCCGGCAATGGCACATGATCTATGCCCGCTTGGCCAAGCTGCTCTGACTGCCGCTCTAAGGTATGCATGGAATCCCGTTTCGGATTGCGATGGGGGTGAGAACAGCCTCGAACTATCCCAGACCACTCTGGGAGACGGGAACGCTCAAATAATCTAAAGTAAAAAGCTGTCCTATCTGAAGTTTGCAAATCATAAACTCTGGTAAACTCTTGGGATCGCAATAACCGCCGCAACCGAACCCATCCGGAAATTTGGAACAGGGAAGGACGGGGATCAATCCATACTATGTCAAAATACCCCGTAGCTTCTGCTAACGGAACAAAGGGAACCGTTGTGAGCAATGTTATCTTGGCCCCAGCATGGTAATCTCTGATAGCCTTAAAAGGCCCACATGCTTGAATGAAGTCGCCTAATGCTCCAAGCTTTATCACAAGAATTCCGGACAATTTTTACCTCAGCGGATCCATCTGTAACACTTCGCGATAGGTCCTCATAGTTTGTTGCCGCATCTGTGCGACTGTGAAATGAGTAGTAACGTGCGATATAGCCTTATGTGCCAATCCCTCTCTTTGTTTTTCGGATAGAGAAAGCGCAATTTTCAAAGCCTTTGCCAGCGATTCGGGATCACCGTGCACAAAACTCCACCCTGTCTCACCCTCAATTATCAATTCGGTCGAGGCCCCGTGGCTACTAACGACTACAGGCTTTCCCATTGCTTGCGCCTCAACCATTACCCTTCCAAAAGCCTCTGGATCCGTGGAAGCGGAAACCACAACATCAGCAAGCATGTAAGCTGCCGGCATATCTCTACAATGGCCAGGAAAGTGCACAATGTTGCTGAGGTTGAGTTTTTTGACTAAGGCATCAAGATCCCTTCTATAACCGCCCCGACCTTGATCATCGCCAATAAATAAACACCGTATATCCTCCCTGCCAAGAATGGACAGGGCCTCTATGAGAACCTGCTGTCCCTTCCATCTGGTCAAGCGCCCCGACATCATAACCACTGGAATGGGTTCCGTTAAACGCCACTGCTTAGCCAAAGCTATCACTCTCTCCGAACTAACACTCCCCGGCTCAAACAACTCAGTATCGACCCCTCTGTGAACAATCCTTACCCTCTTGTCCTTGACCCCATAAACCGTCTCTATGTGTCTCGCGATATGTTCTGAAATCGCAATTACCGCATTTCCCCGGGTCATCACATCATTATAACGCCTTTTCAATTTTCCCTTGTGGCCGTACGTACCATGAAACGTCGTCACAAAGGGGATATCGGAAGCTCGCGCCGCATAATATCCGCTCCAGGCTGGGGCTCTGCTTCGAGCGTGAATTAAGCTCACTTGTTCATCGACACACAGCCTCCGAAGCCTCTCAATATTTCGATAAATAGTCACAGGATTCTTACTAGCCAGGGGCATTTGAATATGTTTCGCGCCAACCCTCCTTAACTCGTGCACCCCATAGCCACCCTCGGATGCCACTAACGCCGTCCAACCAGACTCTACCAAAGCGGAGGCAATATCGATAACCCCCCGTGGAACACCGCCAGCACCCATGTGGGGCAACACCTGTAGAATTACTGGATCGGAAAGGTTTGTAACAGTCATGGCTCAGGTCATGCTAACATTGCTAGGATTAGAAGACGGAACTTAACATCGGAATAGTAAACTACCATGTCTAAAACAACTACGGGACATCTGCAAACTCCCCACGGAGTCCAACTCGCCTACACTCGAACTATTGGACAAACTCCCGGCATCGTCTTTCTGGGGGGTTTCAGGTCAGACATGACTGGAATCAAAGCCCTGGCGCTGGAAAAATTTTGTCAGGAAAACAATAAAAGCTTTATCCGCTTTGACTACAGAGGGCACGGAGCTTCGACTGGCTCCTTTGAAGAAAGTACTATTACCACCTGGACTCTGGATACTCTCTCCGTCATTGATTCATTGACAGAGGGGCCACAAATTCTTGTTGGCTCCAGCATGGGTGGCTGGATAATGATACTCGTAGCATTGGCCAGGAAGAGCTTAATAGCAGCCCTGGTGGGAGTTGCGCCGGCACCCGATTTTACTAAACGTTTATTGGAGGATGAACTGAGTGAAAAGCAACTTGCAGAGCTTAGACAAAGTGGTCGCGCATATATTTACTCGCCGTATAGCGAAGAACCATACCTGTTCACAAAACTTCTGATAGAAGATGGCCAAAGAAACCTGGTATTGGGTGGAGCGATAAATCTCCAATGTCCAGTGCGCCTCATTCATGGGCTCAGAGACAGCTCCGTACCTTGGGAAACATCAATCAAACTAGCAGAAGCATTAGATACACCTGACGTTGAACTCACACTGATAAAGTATGGAGATCACCGTCTGAGTGACCCCGACTCCATAGACAAACTGATCCAGACGGTACAAGACCTTCCTTAACCAGACTTAGGCCCCTTAACCTCTCTCCACTAATGATGCTAGACCCTCTCTATAGGTAGGAAACCGCAAATTTACCATTAACTCTTCGCGGATCAATCTATTACTCACCCGCCGGCGATCCTCCCAAAAACTGCGGGCCAGAGGCGACATTTCCTTGGCCCTAGCCTCGAAATCTATTAAAGGGGGCAATCTCTCACCTAGCAATTGGCAACCGTGCTCGACTATCTGGGGTTGGGAACAAGGCTCATTGTCACAAACGTTGTATGTTGCACCCGCTCGAGGCCGCAGGATCGAAGCCGCAAGAGTCGAAACGATATCGTCCACGTGGATCCTCGAAAACACATGGCCTGGTTTTTGAATTCTGGTTGCCGTGCCTGCCCGTATCTTATCGAGAATATTCCTGCCCGGACCATAGATACCCGCCAAGCGGAAAATATGAACCGGCAAACCTTTTTTTTTGGTAAGTCTGAGCCACGCCTTCTCGGCTGCTATTCGGCGAAGCCCCCGATTACTGGTTGCGCGCAGTCGGAAACTTTCATCAACCTCTTTGCCATCCCAGTCACCATAAACACCCGTCGTCGATAAGTAGCCGAGCCAAGAACCACCGACCTTCCTACAAATATCGGCTCCAAAAATCTCCAACACAGGGTCGCCAATTGTGGTCGGCGGCACTGATGACAAGATGGCGTCCGCCACCACAATTTGCTGACTTATCTCGGCAAGCGCTTTCTGACCATCAAAAACAAAAGCTTCCAAACCGGACCGTAGTAGTTCTTGCCTTCGTTTCTCAGTACGGCACGTCCCCTCTACCTTCCACCCAGCATCCCTCATTGCCAGGGCAAAGGACAACCCGACATAGCCTAAACCAAATACAAATAACCGACGGACGCTTTTCTTATCCAATCAGACTATCTCCACCTCATCCCACTCATTACGTACGTCAAAGTCCACCTCATCAAAGTAGTGCTGATTGCGATAGAGTCTAAAATCATGAGGTAACACGAGATTAGCCAAAGCCCAGACGGCCATTGCCCGAACAATTTTCGACTTATCCGATAATTTATTCTTTACAGCGTCAACAAACTTAGGGTTTCCGCTATTCCCAATAGCTATCAACACGTTACGGATAAAGCGATCTCTGCCAATCCGTTTCACCGGTGATTGCGAAAAATAGGAGCGAAATTTCTCCTCATCAAGGCTGACCAAAACACTAAGCAGCGGCTCCCGGAGATCATCTCGAGAAACAAATTTCAATTCTTTGGTTTTTTGTGCAAATTTGTTCCATGGACATACAGACAAACAATCATCGCATCCAAAAATCCTATTGCCTATGGGACGACGAAACTCACGATCAATAATTCCTTTATGCTCAATCGTCAGGTACGAAATGCATCGACGTGCATCTATTTGATAAGGCTTAGGGAATGCTTGCGTGGGGCAAATATCCAGGCACCTCCGACAACTCCCACAGGTGTCGCCCGCTGAGTCACTGGGCGTTAAGCGCAAAGTGGTAAATAAAACACCCAAAAACAACCATGATCCAAATTGCGTCGAAACCAAGTTGGTATGTTTTCCTTGCCAACCAATTCCAGCAGCTTGGGCAAGTGGTTTTTCCATAACCGGCGCAGTGTCCACAAAAACTTTCAACTCACCCCCGTAATTAGCCTCCACCCAACTACCAAGCTGCTTTAAGCGGCCCTTAAGGACCTTGTGGTAGTCCCGGTTCTGTGCGTAAACGGAGATAACTCCAGAATTTTTCTTTAATAATACATCACGAGGGTTAACGTCTGGGCCGTAATTCGCCGCTACAACAATTACAGACTGAACGTCAGGCCACAGGCGAGTCGGATCAGAACGCTTATCAACGTTTCGTTCCATCCAAGACATGCCCCCATGTCTTCCCAGAGCAACAAAATTTCTTAAACCATCGCGGGAGCCGCTTAGGACAGAAGGGGAAGTTACTCCCACGTCGTCAAACCCTATGGACCGCGCATAATTTATTATTGCGTTAAGCTGTGCTACCATCTGCCATGATCCGCATATCAAAGCCCGTTGGCAATTGGAACAAACGAAGCTCAAAAGCTGGCAAGGCTGCCAAAAGATGGTCAAAAATATCGGCCTGGATAGCCTCAAACATTTCCCAATCCGTGTTGTTAGAAAATACGTAAATCTCTATAGGAAGGCCATTGGATGATGGGGGCAACTGACGCACCATAAACGTCATCTCATTGTGGATACTCGTGTTTTCTCTGAGATACGCCTCTGCATAAGCCCTAAAAGTACCTACATTAGTGAGCTCCCGACGGTTAAGTGATGGCACATCACCGCCCTCTCTGCCGCGATTGGCAGTAGCCAGATCGCGCATCTTGTCCGCCAGATAGGGTTGCAGTTTCTCAATTTGGGACAGCCTGTCCACAGTCGCCTGATCTAAAAATTTTATACTCGTTTGATCGACCAGCAAACTCCGCTTTATGCGGCGGCCACCGGCCTCTGTCATTCCGCGCCAGTTTTTGAATGAATCTTGGATCAGTCGATGGGTGGGCACTGTAATAATTGTCTTATCCCAGTTTTGGACCCGGACAGTATGCAACGAAACATCTATCACGTCACCATCAACGCCGAGTCCGGGCATCTCAATCCAATCCCCTGCGCGGACTATATCGTAAGCAGCAATTTGCAAGGACGCCACCAAGGATAAAATTGTATCCCGAAAGACTAATATCAGAAGAGCTGTCATTGCCCCTAGTCCACTCATAATCCCCCATGGAGAAATATCAAGCAAAGTACACAAAGCGAGAATGGCACCAACCAAGAATACAATCAGGTTAGCTAATTGAATGTACCCTTTAATAGGACGCCTATTGGAGATCGGGTAATGTTCATAAATATCGGCACCTGCCCCTAGCAGCCTACTCAGCATAATCACTAAACAAAACACGAACCAAGCCCGCACAACCCGGGCCAATATTTCAGTATCGAAAGAAAGAAAATCTAAGCCAAAGTACACGACAACCGCCGGCACAAGGTAACTGCCCTGCGCGACGACCCCTCTCTCAACCAAAGCATCATCCCACATTGTGTTGGTACGACCCGCAGCTTGGATGACGAGCCGAAGCACAACTTTGCGGGTAAGCACAAAACTGCAGACTGCTACTAGCAGTAAACAACCCATACCGAGGACGGCCTCTACCGCCAGAATTTCTAGGATCGACTTAGTGTTGTCCATTCAATAACCTACCTCAGAAGTTCAGGTTTGCGTAGCTATCAGCTGGAGAGAGGCCCGCTATTTGATCAACAAGCAGAGGTTGGAAGCTAGCCCTAGATTTAAGACGAGAATACCACCCCTTAGCGCTCTCATGTAACTCCCAAGGAACGTCTCCCAGGTAATCAATCACCGACAAATGTGCTGCTGCTGCCAAATCCGCGCATGTAAGATCTTCACCCGCAAGCCAATTCCTTCTGTCTATCAAGAAGCCAATATATTCTAAGTGACGACGCAGATTTTCTCTACCAATTCTTATTCGTTCTGAATTCGGCTCTGATGCCCGGAATAAATGTGGAGCTAACTTCTCGTGCACTATGTTTCTTGAAACCTCGTCAAAAAATTTCAAGTCAAACCACAAACTTAAGCGACGAGCCTCTGCCCTTGATATTGGGGAACGCCCAATGAGGGCGGGCGATGGATAAGCCTCTTCCAAATACTCAACAATGGCTGTCGAATCAGCAATTGTGATCCCGTCGTCCACCAAAACAGGCACTTGTCCAGCGGGGTTTAACGCAAGGTATTCCTGTCTTGGGTGCCATACATCTTCGAGCCGAAGCTCAAATTCTAGCTTTTTCTCGGCTAAGCTCAGCCGGACCTTCCGGCTAAATGGCGAAAATTGAAGATGATATACGACCCGCATAATTTAATACGTTCCCAATCCAATAACTAAAAGTTAAACCCTACCATTTGGCAATACCGATCATCCGGCCAAATTACGCCTAACACAATATCATTTCGATCATAGGCTAAGATCAACAGACGATATCATAACAGATTTCCCTCCGAGAAGGGGATAGCGTCCGACAAATATCGCCCTGTACCCAATCCAGTGAGTCGTGTATTAAATAACGTGCTCCAGGTTTTATAAACTCTTACAGTGGGTCTAGACCATTACCCGCACTGCCAAACGATAACCGTTACGTTGCACGAGTTATTCATAAGACGGATGCCAAACGCCGAAAGTTCATGCCACTTACCCACCTCACATTAATAGCCATAGTCCAGGGGATAACTGAATTTTTACCAGTCAGCTCCTCTGGACACCTCGCATTAATTCCCTCCTTAACCGGATGGCGAGATCATGGATTGGCTTTGGATATAGCCGCCCATTCAGGAAGCTTATGCGCTGTCTTAATCTATTTTCGCAATGATATCATTAGTGTTGGCCGCGGACTTAGCCATCTTAGCATGGGACGTCGGGACAAACACACCCAATTTCTTGGGTTTTTGGCCATGGCGTCTACCCCAACAATACTGGCAGGATGCGCGTTGGTGCTTATTAAACCCAATTTGTTTCGCCATGTTGAAATAATTGCCTGGGCAACCATCATTGGCGCAGTTGTCCTCTACCTCTCCGACCAGATGACACGCAATCAGAGGCCCCTGGAGCAAATGAAATTTTCCCATGCTGCTTTAGTGGGTTTGTTTCAAGTATTAGCCCTAATCCCTGGAGCCAGTAGGGCAGGCGTAACCATAACTGCTGGACGCTTATGCGGCTACAGCCGAACTGACTCGGCACGCTTCTCCATGTTAACAGCTATCCCTATAATCATGGCGGCCTGCGGCTATAACATCCTTACATTGGTCCACGACGGAACAAGTGAGCTAGCTACTCCAATTTTGATAACTGGTGGACTCTCCTTTGTAGCTAGTCTGGGAGCGATAGTCGCAATGATGAAGTGGCTACGGAGCTCTAGCTTCACACCGCTCATTGTTTATAGGCTACTATTGGGAATTGGTTTATTGGCTTGGACTTACAACATACACGAGTTATTTTAGGGTTAGACAAAATCAAATCAATGAAGCAGATACTGCGGCAAAATTACCTCGAGAGGCGTCGGCACAATGTCAAGATCAGAGAGCCCTTGTGAAGTTGGCGACGTAATAGTATCCCTCCGAAGCAATCGCACCTGGTCTATTGTCAGCGGAGGATCTGGCAAAAGTCCGAGAAGAAACGCCATCGGCATAGCCATTTGGCCCGGAATCGATGCCACAAATCTGCGTCGGCCCGCCTGTTGAAGAATCAATTCTATTAACTCCCTGAAGGAGTAAATAACAGGACCGCCTAGCTCTATAACATTCTTAGTTTTTGGCGCCTTCACCAATACACGGGCAGTAGCTTCAGCCACATCTCCCACATATACAGGCTGAAACCTTACACTACCATTTATAATGGTCATGATCGGCGAAAACCGCGACATGGCCGCAAAGCGATTAAAAAACTTGTCCTGGACCCCGAATACTAAGCTTGGCCGCAAAATGCTGACAGCACCAGGGAAATGTTTGACCGCAGCCTCGCCCAAAGCTTTGCTTCTACTGTATGTAGAGGGAGAAGTGACGTCAGCTCCAATAGCAGAGATTTGCACAAAATGCCGAACCTTGGCATTTACGGCTGCTTTAATCATTAGTTGAGTGCCAAAAACATGCAGGTTGTTAAAATTTTGGTTTCCTCTCTCAGCCAGGATACCTACTGAATTCACCACTGCACCAGCCCCTGCAGTCGCCTCAACAACATCGCGCTCACAACAGACATTAGCCTGGATCAATGACACTTGGCCAACATCACCCATAGATTTTAGGAATAGCGCTTGTTCAGGCCTCCGAACTGCGGCTCGCACTCGATATCCCCGACTGACCAACTTCTGGACCACATGGCGACCTATGAACCCAGTCGCCCCAAATACAACTACTAAAGACTTTTCCACTTGTCGCTATCCCATAGCTTGACTGACCACTCTGTTAATACTCATCACGCCAAGACCTCTCCACCTATCCTCAGCGTTGACACAAGGCCACTACCGAGGTACGGACACAGTCGTCCATGCCCAGGTGGCGGAATTGGTAGACGCGTCGGCTTCAGGTGCCGGTGACCTTTAACGGTCGTGGAAGTTCGAGTCTTCTCCTGGGCACCACCCCCACTATACGTTTCATACTTCATTAATAGATCATTTCAACCTTTTGAAAACTCCTTACCGGCCACTCACCGGCCAAGGAGGATAAAAAGTGCCAAGTGTAACCAAAGAATATGGTGTCTATCGTGTCCGGATACGATGCCGTGGTCTCCCTCATGTGTCAAAGACCTTTACATCCAAAACCGATGCCAGACGATGGGGAGAGAAAACCGAAAGGGCTATGCAATTAGGGCTGCTTTCCCCGGATCAGGACTGCACCCTCAAGGAACTTCTGTTGAGATATGGAAGAGACATCACCCCTACCAAACGTGGTGCACCTCAGGAACTCTCCCGGATCCACAAGCTATGCCAGCATCGGATAACTGCTCTCAGATTGGCTGACCTGCAATCCAGTCATATAGCCCGGTTCCGGGATGAACGATTGAAAGAGGTCTCCGGAACGACTGTGGCAAAGGATCTCAGCCTCCTGTCACTCGTCCTAAATACAGCCAGGATGGAATGGGGCTTTAAGCTGCCCAGCAATCCTGTTGCCCTTGTAAAGAAACCCAAAGAAAACAAGCCAAGAGATCGAAGGCTCGTTGAGGGGGAATATGATCGGTTAGTGCAAAAGTGTGGAAAAAGAAACAATCACTGGTTCAAACCTCTTGTAATGGTTGCTCTGGAAACCGGAATGAGACGAGGAGAATTACTTTCTCTGGAATGGAAACACGTACATCTGGATAAGAACTGGGCACACCTGCCCCTGACTAAGAACGGAGAAGAAAGAGATATTCCCCTATCCCAGAAGGCTTGTGAGGAACTCCAGGCATTGCCAAGAGATATCTCCGGAGTTGTCTTTCCGATCTCCATTGGTGCCCTGAGAGGGCTCTGGGATTGATCTATGAAAAGAGCTGATCTACAAGACCTTCACTTTCATGACCTGAGGCACGAAGCTACCAGTAGGTTCTTTGAACTAGGTCTTAATGTTGTAGAAGTTGCAGCAATAACAGGAC
>PBWV01000050.1 GCA_002728255.1 Rhodospirillaceae bacterium
ATGCATTGTCTGTCCCATTTCCCTCACTTAGGGTTTGGGACACTGGGACACGGAACTAAAGTTGTGCGTTTTTAGCGGCATTGTGAGGCGTACTTAACTGCATGCAAGTACAAGCGAAATACTTCTAGAAGCTCTTACTCATACATTAAATGTGTATACTAGAACAATCAACGTTTCTGAGGGAGAAATCGATGACAAAGAGAGAACCCAAAGTACAAGCCACTATCGGGGCCTCGACCTACGTAGATCCGAAACAAATCGAATGGTCACCCAGCCAGTTTAAAGGCATAGAAATCAAAGTATTGTATGAAAATAGAGAAAAAGGTGAAATGACTTGCCTATTAAAATGGGAACCTGGCACGACCCTTCCCATGCACAAGCACCCTGAACTAGAACAATCGTTTGTCTTGGAAGGTTCTTTTTACGATCACGACGGCATCTGTAAAGCTGGTGAATATGTTTGGAGAAAGGAAGGCTCATTTCATGAAACACATTCTGATGAAGGATGTATAATTTTGGCCGTTTATAGAAAACCTAACATTTTTAAAAATACACAAGGTTTTTATAGGAAACCCTAGAATTATATTTGAGAGAATACCTTTTTAATTTTAGATAACAGGCTTTTCCATATAATCGCGTCTTTAAACTATAATCGTGTCCTTAAAACATTGCGGGTGTATGTCGTCATATCCACCCGCGTCTTTCCTCTCCAATAAAATTTGGACTAAGATAATAGAGTTTTAAAACAATTATGTGAGGGACCATTATGAGTATAGGCAGAATTACAAAGCTAGAGTTTGAGTCGGAGGAAGCATTAAAACAAGCGGAGGTTACCTACGATAAGATAAGAGATGAGGCATTTCCAACTCTAGAATTGGTGATCAATATAAAAACCGGCCCAACTTCAGTTGTTTCAATTGCGCTTTATCCGGACTCACAGTCTGCAGCAAGCAACCTGCCGGCTCGGGAAAACTTTCAAAAAACACTAGGTGAAACCCTAACAGACAGTTCGATGCAAGAGGGTGAAGTATCATACTTCTATCAGGCAGATTAGCCTTCTAAGCCTAATTAACATGACGGTAAACATGGACGCCCTTCAGATGTCGAGCCTATAGGGCGAGTGGACACGGTGATCTTCGAATCTGCTATCCTAGCTCCATAACAAGCAAGGCATAAGCAGATGACGAACCTAACCACACCCAAAGCCATCTTATGCGCCACGAATAATGTAGAAGCAGCTAGTGGTGCGTTTTCTGTGTCACGGTAAAGCAGACTTAACTGCATGCAAACCAGAGCGAAACACTTATACAATGTGTTATTCATACATATTCTCCCATGTGACTAGGGCGCGCTATGGATCAGAGTTCTTCTCCCAATTAACTCTGGACGCTCCCTAATCTCCCACAGCTTATCCAAACTATGTGTATTCAATATGTGATACAATCCCATCTTATTTGTGATTAAAAATTTAATCATTCATTATTAGCCGATTATCATCCAATCGGAGAAAAAAATGACAAAAGATATCGATCTTCCATTAACTGGAAAATGTTCATGTGGACAGGTTAGCTATGAACTAGGTGAAGCTCCCCTTTTCACACACGCATGCCACTGTGTTGATTGTCAGTGTTCAACCGGAAGCGCTTTTGTAATTCACACCCTAACGACCAAATCTGGGTTCAAAATAAGTGGGGAAACAAAGTCGACGACTTTGCCCACAGGTAGTGGCGCAGGATATGACCCTCATTTCTGTTCCAAATGTGGAACATTCGTCTGGTGTGAATACCATGTAGCACCCAAGGGCTTTGTGGTACTAAGAACTGGCACTTTAGATAAACCACATAATATCCACCCACAAGCACATATATTTACAACACAGAAACTTCCATGGCTATCTTTGCCAAAGGATGTCCCATCTTTTCCAGAAATGTACAACCGGACTGAAACGTGGCCAAAGGCAAGTAATCAAATAATGGATAGCTTAGTTGCAAACGCTAAGAGCAACACTTGACCTTCCGAGTGGCTGTCTCATTTGGGATTTTGTTGAGGCATGCTTGGATCGTATTATCTGAGCGCTTTCGGGGTATGGTGGAGGCGCTCTCCAGCCGTTTTCACCGCCCAAAATGGTATTTATGTCGTCAACTAACTGACAAACGCATAACGTGGACCATACGGTTATCGGCATTTTGATCGGCATTTCTGCCAAAAAATTTACAAAAAATAAGATCAGGAAATGCCTACTTACTTTATGAGCAGTCGACTTGTCATGCTTGTCCTAGATTGACCTCATTCTGGAAATTCTAAATTGAGTATATTGATACTTTGTTGTGATGCATTTTTTCGTTATTTTTCTTGATATTTTGTTATTTTTTGCATCACTAGAGATTTCCTATATGAGAAACTTACAGATCTATCGCTATGTCGATACTATATCGCGCACCGGCTCCATTAGAAAGGCAGCAGACCGCCTCAATATAACCAGTTCCGCATTGAATCGAAGAATTCTCTCTTTAGAAGACGAACTTGGGTTTCAAATATTTGAGAGAATTGGCAATGGAGTTCGACTGAATACTGCAGGTGAGCTGGTTGTTGTCATGTTTCGAAAACAACTGGCTGAAGCCGAGCGCTTAAAATCTCAACTGGCAGATTTATCTGGAATTCGTCGCGGTAACGTCTCCATAGCCTGTAACCAAGCACTTTTAACCTATTTTCTGCCCCATCAAATACATAAATACCAATCAGAGTTTCCGAATGTTACGTTCAACATTATGGTAAAAGATGGTGAACAAGCTATGGACAGCCTAAGAGATTATAGCGCCGACTTGGCACTTGTTTTCGAGTTTTCGTCAATGAAAACAGCAGATTTACAAACTATTTGCACCGTAAGGCAGCCTATCCACGCAATCATGGCAAAGAGCCATGCTTTAAGTAACAGAGAAACCCTACAATTTATAGATTGCCAAGATTATCCTCTGGCGTTACCTGGAAACCCACAATCATTAAGAGATATATTAGAACTTACCGCAAACAAAACGTCCACGCCATTGACCCCTTCGTTAACATCAGACGATTTCACATTTTTGAGAAATTATGTTCGATTAGGGGAAGCAATTTCTTTTGAACTGCCAATCGGCCTCCCATCGGACAGCGCAAATTTCGACTTATTAAATATACCAGTAGAACTACCCGACGATTTAAGCGGACTACTCCATTTAGCTCAACTCAGGGATCGCACCCTGCAAGTAGCCGCCGCTCGTTTTGCGGACCAATTATCCCAGACGTTTTTTAACAAATTTGATACAAATTAAAAGCCAGCGTATTACCTTATCAAAGGTGATGTCCTTTCTGCATTCCTTTTAGGAATAAAAAACTGGTTAACTGCAAACATGTATGAACATTAGCGATCAGAATTCCCGAAAAAGTGACTGATTTCATTGGTTTTTTATACGACGATGATTTTCGGTGAATGCGGAAGTGGCGGATGGGGTGGGATTCGAACCCACGAGACGCTCTCACGCCTGCCGGTTTTCAAGACCGGTGCCTTCAACCGCTCGGCCACCCATCCGTAAAAATGAATTCGTTTATCGGTTACTGCGGTTATGACGGTAGGTCAATGGCAAAATTGCTGAAACCGCATATTAATAACAAAAATTTTATATTTCAGGACAAATGAACTTATCTAACGCTATATCTTGCGTCTTTCGTTGGGTTGTGTAACAAGATGATGTGAGGGAATTAAGGAAAGACGGTGGATGTTTATATCGAGATATCTAATTACCTTAACAATCATCAGCTTTTTCATTCAAGGCTTTGGTGCAAAAGCTATTGCTGAAGAATTTAACGCTTGGTTAGATGCACTAAAAATTGAGGCCAGGAGCAAAGGTATTTCTCAAAGTACAATAGAAAGTTCTTTAAGTGGAATCAAACCTATCCCAAGAGTAATTGAATTGGATAGAAAACAGCCAGAATTTACTCTTACATTTAAAGAATATTTGAGACGTGTTGTATCAGACCGGCGTATAAGAATTGGTAAGGCCAAGTTAGTTGAGCACGAGAAACTTTTGACTGAAATTAGTATAAAATATGGCGTTCAGCCCAGATATATAATTGCTCTATGGGGAATTGAAACAGATTTTGGGAGGATCACTGGGGGTTTTCCCGTTATCCCATCGCTTGCAACGCTTGCTTACGACGGTCGTCGCAGTAAATTCTTTAGAAAAGAGCTCTTTTTAGCACTCAAGATCGTTGATAAGGGCCATATCACGGCAAAAGATATGCTTGGGTCTTGGGCCGGTGCGATGGGACAAAATCAATTTATGCCTTCAAGCTTCCATGCTTATGCGGTTGATTATAACAGGGATGGATCAAAGGATATTTGGAAAACGCTACCAGATATTTTTGCATCTATTGCAAACTATCTTTCAAAGTCAGGTTGGCAAGGAGATCAAACATGGGGTAGGGCAGTCCGCCTGCCCGATAAGTTCTCGTCAAAGCTGTTGGGCAGAAAAATAAAAAAGGGGCTTAACCAATGGCATGAACTGGGCGTTCGGAAACTATCTGGTAAGGATCTGCCGAAAAGAAATTTAATTTCTTCAATAATTAGACCTGAAAAAGGAATGGTTGGTCCAGCTTTCGTCGTTTATCACAATTACGGAGTAATATTAAAGTGGAATAGGTCTAACTACTTCGCAACAGCGGTAGGAACCCTTTCTGATAAGATTAAACATTAAGTGGACCGAATTATACCTATGAAAACAAAAGATAAAAAATATCTGTTGTGCAAAATGGAATCACTTAGGTTCTTACTAACGTTTTTTTGTCTTTTAATTTTTCTAGGCGGTTGTGCTGAGACGGCGTTGGTGGTTCACACAGCCAAGGAAATAGCAAAAGTTAGTAAACCTACCGTAGCGAAAGGACGATATAAAGTTGGGACGCCTTATCAAATAAAGAATGTTTGGTATTACCCAAAAGTTGAATACGATTATGACGAAACCGGGATAGCCTCATGGTACGGACCAAATTTTCATCAAAAGTTGACGGCTAATGGCGAGATTTTTGATCAAAATGCGATAACCGCAGCGCATAGAACTCTTCCAATGCCAAGTATTGTGCGTGTTACTAATTTGGAAAATGGGAGATCTCTTATAGTGCGAATTAATGATCGGGGGCCTTTTGCCCATGGGAGGATTATAGATTTATCACGAAGATCTGCTCAGTTGCTTGGATTTATTAGGAAAGGAACAGCTAAAACTAGAGTGGAAATATTAGCGGCCGAGAGTAAAGCGATTGCTCAGAGGTCTAAAGGGGGATACACAGCTGTTCTCCCTCCAATTGCTAACAATGCACCGAAGCCATTAGCTGTTCCAACAACTAATGTTTCTGTAAAATCCTTGCCGATTATTCCCGGTACGAAATTAGCCAAACAAAAGGTTTCAAATATTTCAAATCAGAATCAACCTCTGAAAAGAAGTGCTATAAACTTATCTAAACAATCGCGATCCCGAGAGGTTGTCCAATTACCCGTCACTGGAAGTGAAATTTATGTACAGGTTGCTTCGTTTAGGAACAAACAGAGTGCCGAAAGCTTTCAGAAGGTCATAGCTGATATAGGGATCACGGGCGTATATAAAGCTCTTGTGAAAGGAAAACAATTTCACCGCGTAAGAATTGGCCCTTTAAAAAATGTCTCTCAGGCGGACTCAGTACTTGGAAAACTTATTAAAAGGGGCTTTCCAGGGGCTCGAGTGATAGTTAGAACATATAAGTAAGGAAGTAACTTTCAAATATTTGAAAATGTCGGTAATAAATTCGAAAATTTAAGGTGTGTATATGAGCAAAACTAGTTTGCCAGTGCTTAGTACAATTATATTGATCATTGGTTTAAGCGCGACATCGCCCGCGCCAGCTTTTGATACGTCC
>PBWV01000051.1 GCA_002728255.1 Rhodospirillaceae bacterium
CATATGCAGGATGCCCAATGCTTCGGCGCCAAGCACCGCCGCCTGCGCATCCCTTCATCATTTACATTTTCAAACAGCACACGCCGACCTCCGCCACTAATGGGCGGTGGAACGCCACTTCAACCCGTACAAAAGGTAATCTGCACGAGAGGAGAGGTTATACGGCCTTCTATTGACTGCTGTCAACCGGCGTTAGGCTCCATATTACCATATTTTACCGAATGATATTCCTTATTGATAAAAGACAGCTTATCTTTATGTATGGGTAATGGCACCAGCTCACTATCTCAAAATGGCCCAACTATCTTCAATTCGCTGCGCCTGCCCCAAAACCACACCACAATTTCTTCTTTCCGCACGGCGAAGGCTCCAATCAACAATCATTACACTTGCAACAATTTGCCTTACCACACAGGCTGCCCTCGGCGATGATGGAAGCACTACCAGATCTGCCACTCAACCAGACGTTGGCCCGACCTTGGAAAAAAAAGTCTTTGGGAAAGGGGATACACTCACTTCCATTCTTAAAGAATCACGGGTAGCCGACGAGGATATTCAAGACGCCACTCACCTACTGGGTAGAGAAGTCAAATTGAACCAAATACCAGTCGGCCAAACCTTGGATTTATACCTGGACGAATCTGTCAACAATAACGGTCATAAGGCAAAAATGCTTGGACTAATTCTGCACAGAACTGGTGAACGGCACTGGGCCATAGTCCGTTCCCTAACCCAAAAACTAGTTCTTCAGAAATTATCGCAACCTCAGGCGACTACCGCAATCCACTCATCGCTCGATCTGACAAGATCTACCGAGAGCAACGGATCATTCACTCACACCATTACGCTAAGGCAAGGCCAGACACTGATCAGCCTATTGCGAAGTTCGGGGCTTAGCGAAAGAGATGTAGGAGAAGCGATAAAGACGCTTGCTCCCCAGCTAGACCTGCGAAGTCTACCTGTCAATCAAAGATTTACCCTCAAAATACAATCTCTAAATGGCGACATTAGACTTGTGAGCCTCACGGCAATCGATACCCCGGCTGGCCATGTGACCATAACATTGCCTTTGGAGGAAGCCACAGCGTCACCCGCTAAACCAACTAACCCGATACCAGAGAAAAAGACTAGCAGCCAAACAACCAACTCTGTGCCAGATAAAAACGAAATATCAAAGCTCCCTGTCGAACCCCAACACAAAACATCAAGTCCAGGAATCCCAGCTGAATTGTACCGAGAGGAACTTATCTCAATAAAAAAGGGAGATTCGTTTGCTAAACGGCTGCTCGGGTCGGGGGCAGCTGCCCAAGATGTGTACAACGCTGCACAAACCCTCTCTCAGAACATAGATTTTGCCCAGCTACCCGTTGGCCAGAAAATCCAGTTATTGTTCGCACAAATCACTAAAGAACATTCGTTTTTGCTTTCGGTAATTGTCTCTCCCGGCTCTGCGAATGCTCTAAGAGTAAATAGAAAAAAGGACGGGACATACTCTTACGAGCCCTTGTCAAACGACGCCCTCTCTACAATATCGCATGAGGAAAACACAGACACTCCCCTGCAACCAGCATCACCTATCGTGAAAACCCCTTACCCAAATGATCTTAGTATCGAGATAATAAAAATAGAGCCCGGAGACACCTTAGAAAACATATTACGGAGACAGAGAGTTTCGCCTAAGGAAGTCCGGTTAGCCTTACGTAGTTTGGACGGAGTTTATAATATTGATAACATAAGGGCCGGGAAAAAAATCGCCTTGCAGTTTAATTTATCAGGAGGCGGATACCAACTCCAAAAACTAATACTTGGGGCCCCTTCAAACAAAACAGTGGTCATTGAGTATGTTGAAGGCAGGTACACGGCATACCGCGCAAGCGACTCCCTCATGAAAAAAGCCGTCCAGATAAGCCAGCACCTCTACTCCTTACAGGCCGACCTAAAAGCAGGAAAACTCAGCCAAACTGCCATAGAGAACTATGGCTTTAATACACCTGATAATGCATTGGTGCGAACAAACCTGCGCCAACCAACCACCATCTTAATCCAGGAAGGAGATACTTTGTTTGATGCATTGGTCAACTCCAACGTTAGACCCTTAGAAGCCGAGAGGGCTATTTCCGCAGCCAGAAAACTCACTAACCCCAGAAAACTAAAACCTGGTCAGATGCTACACCTCCTTTTTGGGAAAGCTACAACCGCCATCCCATCGGAGACAGGAACCATTCTTGCTGAGCTTTCAATCGACCTAAATGTTAAACAACGCCTCCGAGTGGCCAGGCTTTTGGACGGCACTTTCGTGGCCGGCTTTGTAGCCCGGTCGCTAAAAACCAAAAAACGGAAAGCTCGCGGAATTATTAACAGCAATCTCTACGAGGCGGCTTCCGGGAAAAATGTACCGGCCAAGACCCTTGCAAAACTTATTAGAATATTTAGCTACGACGTAGATTTTCAACGCGATATTAGAGAAGGGGATAAATTCGAAATACTTTATGAAGTTTTGGTCGATGATGGTGGACGCAACGTCGACGTTGGTGCGATATTATATTCTTCCCTGAATTTAAGCGGGACTAGCTTGAACGTTTATAAATTCACATTAAAAGACCAGGGCATTGATGATTATTTCGACGACCAAGGACAAAGCGTTCGAAAGGCCTTGATGCGTACCCCAATCGATGGCGCGCGGCTCACTTCTACTTATGGAAATCGCAAGCACCCAACTCTAGGTTACACTCAAATGCATCGGGGAGTGGATTTTGGAGCGCCCAGAGGCACGCCTATCTTTGCCGCCGGGGATGGCGTTGTCGACAAGTTGGGATCACATGGGGCTTATGGAAATTATCTTCGATTGCGGCATGGGCCTGTATATCAGACAGCGTATGCACACTTGCACAAGTTCGCGCCAGGCCTGCACACGGGGCAAAGGGTGAAACAAGGTGAAACGATTGGTTTTGTGGGCTCGACAGGCAGATCTACGGGGCCTCATCTGCACTACGAAGTTTTGAAACACGGAAAGCAAGTGAACCCTCTAGGGGTAAAACTCCCGTCTGGGCTTCTCCTCCAGGGAGGACAACTCACTAAGTTTAAGGAAGAGCGCGAGCAATTATTGAAGCAATTTGCATCTGAGACTGCAGAAACCCCGTAAAACAATGCATCCTTATAGTAGACAGCGGAAGACACGGCCGGCTAACCCGGCCACACTCTGACGTACCTACCTGGAAAATAGGTCCAAACCCATAACCTCAAAATCCAAACATATGATCCAGCGAAAATGCTCCTTCCGGGTGAACTAATGCATGATAACCAAAAATACGACATCCTAAATCCCGAACCGAGACATACCCGGTAAAATTTTTATTCCCTGCCAGGAAGGCTCTAAAAATCTCGCGAATACTTATCATACGCGAGCCCCCACAAGGAATTTGCAAAGTATGAGTAGCAACTTCCTGCCCTAACCCGTTTTTAAGACTTAAAGTCGTATTCGACGTCTCAAGCCAAGGCATTGACGCGGGATAAATTAAATGAAGTATCGTATCTAATCTTGGATGACCTACCCTGACATATAACCGCGTACTAAGGCCTGGAGGCTTACCTGTATATGATTGCGGCTGGTCTTTATAGGTCACCGGAATATTAAACATATGTGATCCAAAACTAGTTTCTGCTTGGTGTCCGGACATCGTGTTTCGATAGCAAAATATCGCATGCAGCCACCCATCAGCCTCAGGATTATTGACCAAGTCGTAAGTCAACTCCATATGTCCACAGTGCTCAAGAAACTCACCTTTGACCTTCCTTAGACACTCGGTTACAGATATGGGAATGGCCTCCCCCCGACCCAAAAACCTTAGAGGAAATGACTTCACCTCAATACCCTCCCTGTCAAAAACAGTAAGATGGGCAGCCAATTGATTCTGTGTTGTTGCCATTGGAGTCCAAAAAACTTTGGAGTCATATTGGTTGGCCGGCAGAATTGGTGCTGCAAGGATATATCCCTTGCCAACAAGGCCCCTTAGCCTCGGAAGATTTTGGTCAGGAATTAAGTCAGTTCGCTGAACATTAACATGAGCAATACGCCTACTCTCTCTGGAATCGACCACCTCATACCTTGGCCTGACGAGATACTTTCCCGCGTGAAGCTCCAACTGGGTCCCCGCCACCGGGCGTGACATAATCTGAGAAACATTAATAGGCATAGTGGCGAAAGGTTCCACAACCTCATCAATCCAATGTAGCTCATCTACCCCCATTACACGGAGGCCGATAGAACGAGGAGGTATAGCAACGGGATGGCTGTTTTGTACCCACAACGTTACCTCCTCCCCACCCATAGGGGCCGGCAAACCAGCATAAACCTCCGCCGGCCAAGAATTAGCATCATGAGTACAGGAAAGAGTCTCATATCCATCGCTGAATATGTCCAAGACATACTTTATTTGGTCATGGCCCGCTATCCCAATTGCATGAATAAAGAGTTGTCCAGTAAAGGGACCAAGATTAAAGCGCCTCCGAACGTCACTGCTATCAATCACAATACCTGCACTTTGGTCCGGCAATTCCTCCTCCCAGGTAGCGACTGGAACTCCCGCATCATCAAAAAGGCACAGCCACAATTTTACTGCTCGCGCCCCATAGCCGTGCCAATAATTGACCGTAGTAAGGGTAGTATGGAGGTCACCAACATCACGAAAAAAAGCAAAGTTTGTTGCGAAGTTTATTGGGGATAAATACTTCTGATTAAGAGTGATCAAGTGATCTGGTAACCGCAAACTTTTAAGGGTACGACATGTTGCACTGGCCGGAAGAAGCCCATCAATTTGAGCCAACAACCTATCAGCGTCGAACATTAACACAAGCACCACCTCCGCCTTTGAACGCGAAAGCAACGATAAAGGCTGAGCTGTCAACCCTCGCCGGACACAACCCACGTCATTAATATTTTGGACATACAAATCCGAAAAATTAATCTCATTGAGATCGTTAAAAGCCGAAAAAGCATCAAGAATATCAAATGGATCATAGACAGCCACCTGGGTAGCAGCCCGCAAATCTTCCAGCAACCCAGCTGCTAAAGTTGCGACCAATGGGTGACCAAGAGCCTTAAAAAGACAATCGGGTCCATCTTTGTTACTGAATGTTTTAATAGGTAGAGGCACCCTTACATTACACCCACTTTGGATCTGACTTAGATTCGGAGGAGAGCAACCCCATTCTTTTGCGGATCTCATTAGAAACTAGAGTAGCATCGTTAATAGGTGGATAGGTCCAGTTCAATAATGTCTCCGGGAAAGAAACCTCGGGAAGTGGTCGAGCAGCACCATACTCAAATAAATGCTTATGGAGCCTGTTATGTTTTGCGGCAGTCATGCCAACTGGAGCATAAATAAACACTGGTCGACCAGTGGCACAAGCCTCCGTGCACATGGACATTGAATCTCCTGTAACTATCACAGCATCACTAAGAGCCAGATATCCCAGATATGGGTTCAGATCGTTGCCTTCGTGCCAATTAAAGATTTTTACCTCTCCGTCTAGGCTCTCGACGAACGTTCGCATAGCAATCCGGTTAGTTCTGCGGCTAGTGGAGACCATAAGAGAGCCGCCTAATGCCTTTGCCATATTGGAACACCTGCTTCCAAAATCACCTGCCATGATAGAGGAGAACCTCATACGCTTGGTATCGCCGCCCATAAGCACAGCTATACGTGGGCGGCTCAAGACACTGAGATCTTCTTGCCAAGATTCCGCAGCCGTTTCTAACTGATTCGCTGTAATATTGTGGGGGGCACCAAGGGTCCTGACAATACCCTCTTTAGACCCCATATCGTCATGGAGCGGCACCGACACAAGATCCAGATCCCCAACGGGACGCCCTGGCCACATAATCTGGGCCAAGAAAACACTGGCGCGGGATCTTTTCTTTATATAGCGGGCTACCGCCACGGTCCGACGCCCAGAAGCTATCACCAAATCGGGCCATGGCGAACAAATTGCCCCTGCGCTCTTTCGAGTAATGTGCAGGATATTGGAACCTAAAACACTGTTTGGCAACGTTGCCCACTTATTGTAAACAATTGGCTTCACTTGGTAAGGTAAGCCTAAAGCCTCAGCTACACCCAAACATTGGCTCACATTACCCGAATATTCGTCAGCCAAAACCCAAATAACTGGATCATCTAACCCCATCATGCATCCAATTATCTCGGAAAGACCCGATCTCTAGTGCTCACAGAATCAACGATAATTAATTTTCATAACTTCGTACGAACGACTTCCGCTGGGCGTGTTTACATGGACCGAATCCCCAATCGCTCTACCTATTAGCGCCCGGGCAACCGGTGATGTGATGGAAAGCCGTCCATTATTAACATCTGCCTCATCAGCCCCCACTAACTGATATGTTTTCTTTTCGTCAGTCTCCTCATCTGCCAGAGTAACTGTAGCGCCAAACTTTATCTGTTTCCCTGAAAGCTTACTAACGTCGATCACCTCTGCCCGACTCATCTTATCTTCAAGTTCACGCACGCGACCTTCCACAAAGCTTTGGCGTTCACGAGCAGCATGATACTCAGCATTTTCAGAAAGGTCCCCATGTTCACGGGCCGCACTAATTGCCTTAATAATGCTTGGGCGTTCTTCAGTCTTCAACCGCTTTAACTCTGCTCCCAAGCGAGCATAACCATCAGCCGTCATCGGAACTCTTTCCATTTTAACACCTTCCAATCCCCGCCTGCCGCCCAGAAATGCTCAGTCGACCAGGACATAACTTAGTCGTAACATACCAGATGTTAAGTGTAAGATTGAAGAGCCATGACTTCAAGAGCGCCACGACATAAAGCCGAGATTCCGCTGACCGCAGCCCTACTTCCTGATATCGTTGTATAGTATGGGACACCATTTATTAATGCGGCATGACGTAGGCTAAAGCTGTCTGCTATAGATTGCGCCCCCTGTGAAGTATTAAAAATCAAATCAACTTGCCCGTCGGTGATTGCATCTACTAGGTGTGGCCTACCTTCTCGGACCTTGTTTATGGTTTTCACAGGGATACCTGTTTCCTTCAGGGCAACCGCCGTCCCCCGTGTTGCTAATAAATCAAACCCCATTCCAACTAAATCTTTGCAAAGGGGTACAATATGCCTTTTATCACTTTCGCGCACTGATACGAAAACTGTACCGCTCATAGGCAGGGTAGTACCGGCAGCAATCTGTGATTTTGCAAAAGCGCGCCCAAAATCAGTGTCTAAACCCATAACTTCACCCGTAGATTGCATTTCCGGCCCCAGCAAAACATCCACCCCAGGGAATCTACTAAATGGGAAGACAGATTCTTTAACCGCCACATGAGAAAAAGACTTCGCTCTCAGGTCAAAATGACTTACAGCCTCGCCGGCCATTACACGTGCCGCTAGTTGAGCGACCAACACTCCTGTGGCCTTTGCAATAAAAGGTATGGTTCGACTGGCGCGCGGGTTAACCTCCAGAATGTAGATCTCTGCCGAAGGTCCATCCATTTTCACTGCAAATTGTATATTCATGAGGCCGGTCACGTTAAGAGCGCCAGCTAACGCCATAGTTTGCTTACGCAATTCCTCAACAATACCAACACTCAGTGAATAGGGCGGGAGCGCACATGCGGAGTCACCCGAATGGATTCCTGCCTCCTCTATGTGCTCCATTATGCCCGCTATGTAGACATCGTTGCCATCACAAAGCGCATCCACATCAACCTCAATTGCATCTGACAAGAAGCGGTCAATAAGCACCGGAGAACCCTCCGAGGCCGCTAATGCCTCCGTAACATACCTTGTCAGCGAGGTCTTCTCGTAAACGATTTGCATTGAACGCCCCCCTAACACATAAGACGGACGAACCAAGACAGGATACCCGATCCCATCTGCTACCTGAACCGCTTCACCAACGGAGCGACAAGTCCCGCTAGCAGGTTGTTTAAGGTTGAGGTTACTGAGGACGCGCTTAAACCGCTCTCTATCTTCCGCTAAGTCTATAGCATCCGGAGGTGTGCCCAGTATCGGCAAACCAGCATCCTGGAGAGCACCTGCTAATTTTAAGGGAGTTTGCCCCCCAAACTGGACGATTACCCCTAATAGTTTTCCTTTGGACATCTCCCTCTTTGCAATTTCCAGCACATGTTCATGGGTTAATGGCTCAAAATACAAACGGTCGGAGGTATCATAATCTGTTGAAACAGTTTCTGGATTACAATTCACCATGATCGTTTCAAACCCGGCCTCACGCAAGCCGTAAGCCGCGTGGACACAACAATAATCAAATTCTATCCCCTGTCCAATTCGATTAGGACCACTGCCCAAAATCATTATTTTCTCACGAACGCTTGGTTCCGCCTCACACAAGCGATCACCAGTATTAAAAGGAGATCCATAGGTGGAGTACATATAAGAGGTTTGAGAGGCAAACTCTCCTCCACATGTGTCTACTCGTCTAAATGCAGGATAAACATCAAATTTCTGCCGGTTTGCAAATACAGCGTAAGCCTCCAAACCAGTAAGTTTGGCAAGCCGAAGATCGGAAAAACCCATTGCCTTAATTTGCCACCAATCTTCCTTTTTATCTGGCAAGCCGTTTAGTCGGATTTCCTCCTCCATAGCCACAATTTGTTCAACTTGCCCTAGAAACCAAGGGTCATAGCCCGTGGCCTGTTGAATTGTATTTAGCGATAACCCTGCCCGAAATGACTGAGCAATCAAAAGCAGTCTATCAGGGGTCGGCTTAGAGAGTTTGGACATCAAGGTAGCTGGATCCGCCTCACCCTGTTCAAAGCCAAGGAGATTGATTTCATCAAAACCAGAGAGGCCTATTTCCATAGAGCAGAGACCCTTTTGGATCGACTCAGCAAACGAACTTCCTATGGCCATTGTCTCACCAACTGACTTCATGGCAGTCGTGAGGGTGCAATCAACTTCAGGAAATTTTTCAAATGTAAACCTTGGAATTTTGGTAACCACATAATCGATGGTCGGTTCGAATGAAGCTGGGGTTACACCAGTAATATCATTCGTTATTTCATCCAGTGTGTAACCAACAGCCAATTTCGCAGCAATGCGCGCAATTGGAAAACCCGTCGCCTTGGATGCAAGCGCTGAAGACCTTGAAACTCTTGGATTCATCTCAATGACGACGAGGCGGCCACTGTTTGGATCAACTGCGAACTGTACATTTGAACCACCCGTTTCCACACCAATCTCCCGCAGAACGGCTATAGAGGCATTCCGCATAATCTGATACTCCTTATCAGTCAGCGTTAATGCCGGCGCAACAGTAATGCTATCGCCCGTGTGAACCCCCATCGGGTCTATGTTCTCTATGGAGCAAATGATAATACAATTATCGGCGGCATCCCGCATTACCTCCATTTCGTATTCCTTCCATCCTATAATGGATTCTTCAACCAGGACTTCCGAGGTGGGTGATATGTGTAATCCATGCGCAACGATCTCCTCAAACTCTTTCCGGTTGTAGGCAACTCCTCCCCCCTCTCCTCCAAGCGTAAAAGATGGCCTCATAATCGCCGGCAGCCCTATTTTCTCAAGGGCTGGAGCTATTTCCGCCTCAGTGCGAACCATCGCACTACGAGGCATTTCCAACCCGATCCGGCCCATTGCCTGCTTGAACAAATCCCTGTCCTCGGCATTTGCGATTGCATCGTAATTAGCCCCTATCATCTCCACACCAAACTTGGACAGAACACCAGATTCGGAAAGCGCGAAACCTATATTTAAGGCCGTCTGACCACCCATTGTAGACAACAATGCATCGGGCCTCTCCTCCTCAATTATCTTTGCGACAAAGTCAGGAGTTATAGGCTCGATATATGTAGCAGAGGACAGACTGGGATCAGTCATGATAGTAGCTGGATTAGAATTAACCAGAATAACCCTATAGCCTTCCTCCTTCAAAGCCTTACAAGCCTGAGCGCCCGAGTAATCAAACTCGCAAGCCTGGCCAATAATGATTGGCCCCGCTCCAACTATAAGTATGCTTTGTATATCAGTTCTTTTAGGCATCTAGTGTTCTTCATACAAAGTGCGGGCGTCAAAGCCTCGGATTGCAGATTGCTAGGTAACGCTCATGAATTGGGTAAATCTAGAAAATAAATAATGACTATCTTGGGGTCCCGGCGATGCCTCAGGATGATATTGAACAGAGAAAATAGGCCGGCCATCAACCGCGAGGCCTTCAATTGTTTTATCGAAAAGAGATATATGGGTAGGACGAATACCATTGGGCAACCCATCTTCCAAAACAACAAAACCATGATTTTGACTAGTGATCTCGACCTTTCCCGTGGCCATGTCCTTAACTGGATGATTGGCACCGCGATGACCTTGCTGCATCTTTCCAGTCTGAGCGCCTAAGGCAAGCGCCAATAATTGATGCCCAAGACAAATTCCGAAAATTGGCAAGCCCGATTTTATGAGTTCCTTGATAATCGGTACCGCTATGCCCCCAGTGGCTGCCGGATCCCCTGGACCATTGGATAAGAATACACCATCCGGATTAAGAGCCAGGATATCTCTAACCGGGGTTTCTGGTGGCACAACTGTTACAGCACAACCAGAACTCGCCAGATTCCTGAAAATATTATATTTTGCTCCATAATCTATTGCTACAACGTGATGCTTGACTTCACTTCCCTCAATGAAACCCTTCCCAAGTCCCCATAAACCTTTAGACCATCTCACAATTGAATCCGTGCCCGCCCCCGTGGCTAGATCCATTCCTTCTAATCCACTCCACTCAATGGCCATTTGTTGGCAGCGCCGCGCCTCGAACCCCAGATCCCCATAGTTCGTGATGACGCCCTTGGGGGCGCCTCCATCCCGGATGTGTAGGGTTAGCGCCCGAGTATCAATTCCGGAGACCCCAATGACCCCATTGGCACGTAGCCATTCGTCCAAGTGCACCCGTGCTCGAAAATTAGATGGGGACGTAACGTCAGTCCGGAAAAGAACCCCACAAGCCAAAGGTCGACTGGACTCATCATCTTCGTCATTTGCCCCAACATTTCCAATATGTGGGAAAGTGAAGGTAATGATTTGGCCTGCATAGGAAGGGTCTGTTATAATTTCTTGATAGCCGGTCATCGAGGTATTGAAGCACACCTCCCCGACGGCCTCTCCGAGTTTGCCAATGCCCCTACCCTCCAAGACCATGCCGTCTTCCAAGACCAACGCCCCGGTAGGTTTTGAGAACGGTCGCGCAAACTTTTCCGACATGTTTAGAAACTAACCCCTGACCGCCATCCAGATCCTCTGGCCAAGCTCAATACATTTTCCGCCAACGTACGCAGAGATACAGACCTCGTCAAGAGAGCCACCCCTTGTTTAATACTGCTATTGGAGGCCGCTATAAAATTTTCAATTATCGGTGGCTACAGAGGCCTCAAAGTTGTAGTATCCCGCACCTTCGGCAAACTCTAACCCACGGGCTTCCAACAGTTAAGTCAAAGGGCCAGGTGCACCGAGTGCTTGCCTAACATTCCTTTTTCTTCTGGATGATATTGAAAGAAATGACATGTTGCGAAACCAACTTGCTACAGACTTAAAAACAGCTATGAAGGCGAAAGATACATACGGAACTGCGACGCTGCGTTTAATACTCGCTGCCCTAAAAGACCGAGACATAGCCTCTAGGACGGACACGAATGCACCTGCGCCGTCCACCGACGAGGATGATACAGCAATCAAACAAATGCTGGCAAAAATGATTAAACAAAGACGAGAATCAATTCAGGTATATAAACAAGGCGGACGGGACGATTTGGCGGAAAGAGAGGCCGCAGAAATCCGTATTATTGAGAACTACCTGCCAACCCAGATGAGCTATGAGGAAATGGCAATAGTGGTATCCAAAACAATTGAAAAACTAGACGCCACCTGCATCAAGGACATGGGCAAGATAATGGCAAAACTCAAGGCCACCTACTCGGGACAGATGGACTTTTCACAAGCAAGTAATATAGTCAAGGAACGTCTCACCAGCACATAACGAGCTTGCCATGGGGTTCCCGCCTAGTTTCATTGACGATCTACGAACGCGAGTTTCTCTGAGCCAATTGGCTGGTAGTCGGATAACCCTTACGCAGCATGGTGTAGAATTTAAGGGCTTGTGTCCTTTCCATACTGAAAAAACCCCCTCCTTTACGATTAATGAGGAGAAAGGTTTTTTCCACTGCTTCGGATGCGAAGCGCACGGCGACATCTTTGGGTTTATTATGCAACTGGAGGGGCTATCGTTCGTAGAAGCAGTGGAGCACATAGCCAATGAGTGCGGCATAGCTATACCAGCGCAATCAGCTGATGCAGATTTGCAAAGAGCTCGCCGACGAACCTTAGTGGACATTAACGAACTCGCTACAAAATGGTTTGAAACACAGCTAAGAAGCCCGAGTGGCAAAACTGCTCGCAAGTATCTGAGCGCTCGAGGATTGGACGGCACCACAGCAAGGCATTTTCGCCTTGGGTTTTCGCCCAACACTGGAACCACCTTGTCAACTCACATGGTCGAACAAAAAGTAACACCATCTAGCTTGCTAGCCTCAGGTCTCGTAAGACAACCAGAAGATAGCAGAAAACCTTACGATTTTTTTCGTGGCCGAATAATTTTTCCCATCATTGATAAAACAAGAAAGGTAGTTGGCTTTGGTGGGCGAACACTAGGCAACGGCGAACCCAAATACATAAATTCACCAGAAACCGACGTGTTCCGGAAAGGATTAACTCTCTATAATCTGTCTAACGCCGTTGCTGCAAAAAGCAAATCGTCGACTTTGATCGTCGCAGAGGGTTACATGGATGTGATAGCGTTGCATCGTTCAGGCTTCACTCGCTCCGTCGCTCCACTAGGCACCGCCCTTACGGATGAGCAAATTATCCAGCTCTGGCGGCTGTCTCCCGAACCCCTAGTTTGTTTCGATGGTGATCCAGCAGGGCGCAAGGCGGCCTACCGAGCAGCCACTCGGGCACTTCCATTGCTAAAACCCGGACACTCACTTAGTTTTGTCTTTCTTCCCAACGGACATGATCCTGACAGCCTGGTTTTAGAAAATAAGATCACGGAGTTGAAAAATTTAATCCAAAGCCCAGTCACGCTTGTTGACTTCATCTGGAATCAACTAGCACTCGAACAGCCCGTAGACACACCTGAACGACAAGCGGCATTTAGACAAAACCTTCGAAAAATTGCTCTATCTATTACCGACAGAACTGTACAACAGGGGTACTTGACGGAGTTCAAAAAACGCGTGGATCAACTATTCGCTTATAAGCCCTCATTTGTTGGAAAGAAGAAACAATTTCAAAAATGGGAGTCGTCAACACTCTTAAAAAACCATCCGCGGGGAAGAAACAAATCGGGCGACCCGGAACACCGCGAGCGCGTTCTCATTGCGACCCTCGTTGGACATCCTGAGCTCATAAAGGACGTTCGCGAAGACTTGCTAGAAATACAAATACGCAACCCAAAACTTCAAACCCTCTTAGCATCTTTACTCGACGTCTGGCGACAGGATCCAACAATAAATTACAGCAGAGCCAGAGAGGAGTTAAGCAACAAAGGGCATGGTGACACCATTGCCCTGTTGTTTGATAGAACTGGATGGAACCAGACCATCATTGAACCGAGCATTCGACCAGAATCTAACGCTGAAGCTGCGCTGCTGGCGTGGAGAGAAACTCTTGCCATTCATCGGGAAGAAACCACCCACCCAAAATCTTGACTTCATTGCCAACAATGACGTTATCATGTATTTAAGGGCGCCATTGGCGCTGGATGGGCTAAAGGGCTGGGAAATATACTCAACCCATAGGAGAATCCGCTGCTGACAGTCACGCTTGACGTTCTACCTGGAACGCTCCGCATCTTTAACTTTTGAGGTTTCAAAATTCATGTCTAAACAGCAGGTCAAAAGCGCTTCAAATGCCAAACCGGATGCCACTGACCTTCCCCTCGTCGAAAAAGCTGGGGCCGCGGTCAAAGCACTTCTGACAAAAGGCCAAGAAACTGGCTACGTCACTCTAAACGACCTCACTAAGGCGTTGCCAAGTGATCAAATTTCTTCAGAGCAAATAGAAGATATCCAAGCCACATTCAATGAGTTAGGAATCCAGATCGTAGACGACGACGATTCCGAAGAGAGTCCTACGGAAAGCTCCGAACAAAAAGAAGCTCCTCAGGAAACAGCAAAAAGTGACGACGAATTGGGCCGAACAGATGATCCCGTCCGGCTATATCTGCGTGAGATGGGCAGCGTTGAACTTCTCTCTCGAGAAGGTGAAATTGCAATAGCAAAACGCATTGAAGCAGGGCGAAACATGATGTTTGGGTCCATTTGCGAAAACCCTATCACCCTTTCAGCCATCAAAAATTGGCATAGCTCCATTGACAATGAAACAATGCTATTGAGAGAAGTAATTGATCTTGATGGAACCTTCGGAGGCCCAACCATTGGAGCAAGCGCCCCCACCTCGGCATCAGGGAATGGCCAAAGCCCAAACCCTGATTCCAGTGATAGCGAAAATAGCGACGACGATGATTCGGATGACAACGAAGGGAATGTCCCTATTTCAGCCATGGAAGAGGCTCTACGCCCAAAAATTCTAAAAGTTTTTGGGGTGATAGCCAAATCAGCGACCAAGATTTCTCGTATTCAGGTTCAGAAGTTGGAGGCGGCCCAGACCAGAGATGAAATTAGCCCCGCCACCTTGAAGCGGCATGGAAAGCTACTCCAGGAAATAAAAGATATCATGGTCAACCCTCCTGGCCTACAGAAGCGAGTCGAGCTCAATAATTTCCGGGTCGAGGAGCTTGTTGACCAATTGTATGGGCTCAACCGCCGCTTGATTGGTCTTGAGGGAAAACTTTTTCGTCTCGCCTCGAGGCATAAAATCAGCCGCGAAAGCTTCTTAAAACAATACATAGGAAACGAACTAGAGACCGGTTGGCTGAGGCGGGTTGGTCGTCTGAAAGAGAAGGGTTGGAAAGAATTTGCTAAAAGCCGCAAAGAGGACGTGAATGAAATCAGGGCCAGCATAGCGGAAATCGCGATTATATCTAGCCTAACTATCCCTGAATTCAGAAAAATAGTCTCAGCCGTGCAAAAAGGCGAAAGAGAGGCGACCCGAGCAAAGAAGGAGATGATCGAAGCTAATCTAAGATTGGTTATATCTATTGCCAAAAAATACACCAACAGGGGTCTACAATTTCTGGATCTCATACAAGAAGGCAATATAGGCCTCATGAAGGCAGTCGATAAGTTCGAGTACCGAAGGGGTTATAAGTTCTCTACCTACGCAACGTGGTGGATTAGACAAGCGATAACTAGGTCCATTGCCGACCAGGCGCGCACCATTCGAATACCAGTGCACATGATAGAAACAATAAACAAGCTAGTTCGGACTTCTCGCCAAATGCTCCATGAGATTGGCCGCGAACCCACTCCCGATGAGCTAGCTCAAAAATTAAGCATGCCTTTGGACAAAGTGCGGAAAGTTCTCAAGATTGCAAAAGAACCAATAAGCCTAGAAACACCGATAGGCGATGAAGAGGACAGCCATCTAGGAGACTTTATTGAAGACAAAAACGCAATAATTCCTCTAGATGCAGCAGTACACTCTAACCTACGCGAAACCACCACCCGTGTTTTGTCCTCCCTTACACCGCGTGAAGAACGCGTCCTAAGAATGCGATTTGGCATTGGAATGAATACTGACCATACTCTTGAGGAGGTTGGCCAACAGTTTTCCGTGACCCGGGAACGCATTAGACAAATAGAGGCCAAGGCGCTGCGCAAGTTAAAACACCCGTCACGATCGCGAAAACTCAGAAGCTTTCTTGACACATAATAAGTTCTATAAAATTAATGACTACACCGCGAAATAGCCTGAGGTGAAACCCCAATACCACAATTAACATCAATGCCCATAGCAATGTGGTAAATTGTCAAATAAACGTGCTGCAATGTTAAATTGAATACCACGGGGCCCGTAGTTCAGCTGGTTAGAACGCGCCGCTCATAACGGTGATGTCGCAGGTTCGAGTCCTGCCGGGCCCACCATCGCCACACTTGTCAATGCCTACACAAAGGTCAATGCCTACACAAAGACAGTGCTCCAGGAGGCATACACAAAATAGCCTGTCATACTCTCTCGATGACATTCTAAATGATTGAAAACAAAAACAATTCATGACCTTGCCGACCTTAAAGGCATGGGGTAAGCTGCAGCACAGGCTGGCCGACTGGAGTGAGCGGACAAACACTCTACTGCCAAGAGACAACGGCATCGTCCGAAATTAGTGGATGAAAACATAGCCTAGCTAGGGAGGAAAAGGCCTGATGGAAGCTAAGATCGTATGGCTGTTTGTATTTGTAGCACTGTATTGGGCCTATTGTATTTATTGGGGGGTCCGGGGAGCGCTTACATCTAAAACGGCGTCGGACTACTTTATAGCAGGACGACGGCTATCAATTTGGGTTTTTGTACTAGCAGCAACAGCAACTTCGTTCTCTGGTTGGACTTTCATGGGACATCCAGGACTTATTTACCGGGATGGCTTCCAATACGCGTATGCTTCGTTTTACGCGATCACGATCCCTTTCACAGGTGTCATTTTTCTGAAACGCCAATGGATGTTAGGGAAACGTTTCGGCTATGTAACGCCTGGTGAAATGCTATCCGACTATTTTCAGGGTGATATGATCCGGATTTTGGTGGTCATAGTGGCATTGTTATTCTCGATTCCTTATCTGGGTGTCCAGTTAGGCGCCTCCGGATTCCTCTTCAATGTATTAACCGATGATTTGGTTTCACGCGGCGTAGGAATGTGGGTTCTCTCAGCTGTGGTTTTGATCTATGTCGCTTCGGGCGGACTTCGGGCAGTAGCCTATGTCGATACCCTCCAATGCATCCTACTTGCCTTCGGAATAGTGTCCATTGGGTTCATCGCCTATAGCCAGCTGGGAGGCTGGGGCTCATTCAATGATGCCATGGCAACACTAGGTAAAACCGATATCGGCAAATGGGGTGCAACTGCAGACGGGCATAATGCATATTTGGCGATCCCCGGCGTAATCCAGTTCACTGCTGGACTCGGTGTAGAAACTCCAATAGGGGGACTGTGGACTGGAATCATGGTGCTTACTTATATGTTTGCCCTTATGGGCATCCAATCTGCACCAGCCTTTTCCATGTGGTCCTTTGCAAATGCTGACCCGACACCGTTCGCCCCACAGCAAGTGTGGGCATCTGCGTTTGGAATCGGTTTAATACTATTCTTTTTCACTGCCGCCCAGGGAATGGGGGCCCATTTTCTAGGAGCAACACCATCAGTCACCGAAGTGGCTGGTATTGCCAATGTGATACCCGACCTAACTGCCAACAAACAAGGTGGTTTGATCCCGCATTATATAAATTTAATTGGCGATGCCGCCCCTTGGTTCGTTGGACTTCTAGCCGTCTGCGCACTAGCGGCAATGCAATCCACTGGAGCCGCTTATATGTCCACGGCAGGTGGGATGCTTACTAGAGATGTATATAAGCGATATATTGATCCCTCCGCAAATCATACAACGCAAAAGCTCTTTGGGCGAATAGGAGTGGCCTTTATAGTAATTTCTGCTTTACTGGTGGCCACCTACTCCCAGGATGCACTGGTATTACTCGGAGGTCTCGCAGTTGCATTTGGATTCCAGATGTGGCCATCTCTGGCAGCTGTTTGCTGGATACCTTGGATCACACGACAAGGTGCTAGTTGGGGCCTAGTTGCTGGTCTGCTGGCAGTAATCTTTACAGAAAAGTTTGGAATGGCAATAGCTGGTAGCATAGGCGTGGACCTTCCTTGGGGCCGGTGGCCCTGGACCATTCACTCTGCGGGATGGGGGATCATTTTTAATGTTGCCGTTTGTGCTATTGTATCCGCTACGACTCAAACTGAAAGCGGAACGAAGCATAGGATGGGTTACCACAACTTCCTCAGAGAGGTTGCATCTCTGCCCACCAGCAAGAGAAGTCTCGTGCCCGTCGCCTGGATCGTAACCCTCGCATGGCTCTTCTTTGGGATAGGGCCTGGCGCTGTCATTGGAAACTCTATATTTGGGGCTCCAAACGAAGGGCCGGAAGGGTGGACATTTGGCATTCCATCTATATGGGCATGGCAGATCCTTTTCTGGATTCTAGGAGTGGCCATGATGTGGTTTCTTGCCTACAAAATGGAGTTGTCAGCCCCCCCTAAAACAAAAATTGAGCCTTTGATGGACGATATTGGGGATAGAGCTTAAGCCAAGCTTGGAAACCAAATACCGCGTACAGAACTGACCCGTCCTCACATGAACTTTCTAAAAGAATGGACAATCTATCCCTCCAAGCAAATACGTCCGCAAAAGTTTTCTTGTTTAGCTAGTGCTTTCAATATTTAGTCAGGAATACTGGTTTGTATGGGCGTCAGGACTATCTCTCGCCTTATGGTTCCCAACCCGACAACTAATATGGACTGTAAGTGTGCGCCGCCTGCTACGCAAGAACTCGCTGCTTAACGAAAAGATTTCCAGTCAGTTGAAGCTTAGAGCAACCATAATATCGCTCATAATATCGATGGGTTTTGGTATTTTCTATACATTGTACCTATTTAATAAGTAAGATGTCACCAAATGTAATCAAACGATTTACGATTCTCTTGTTTGCAGCAACCCTTGTTGTAGGCGGCATGACATTATTGTACGACAATTTCTTTACGCAGCCGCCGGGTGATTATGAAACTAAACGCGGAGACATTTTTCTTTCTAGTGGGGATTTCCCTGAAGCCCTCGAATATTTTGATAAGGCGCTCAGAAAAGCACCTGACCATCGGGGAGCGTTGATGGGCCGGGCGCTCGTCTTTATTCAGACCAAACGGTATTCCGAGGCAAAAGTAGAACTTACCTACCTCATTAATTGGCTAGAAAAACACGTTTCGCCAACTGATCTGACGGGCATAGGGGCTCTGGCAGCAGCCTATGCCAACAAAGGCATTGTCCTGGACAGAGAAGGAGCCCATGAAGAAGCGTTAACTAATTATATAAAAGCACTCGAAGTGGATGAGGATTCGGTTTCAGGTCCGGGGCTCGGGTACAAAATACTCTACGATCCTCGCCCTTCTACAATACGCAAAAGAGCCCTCTACATATACGAACAGCTACAACTTGCTGAGGACCAACGGATACTGAGCCTACCTGAATTAGATTCAGCTTCTCGGATGCACAAGCCCTAAACAAATTAGCCGATAAATTTACATAAAAGAAAACAATTCCAAAACATCTCGAAACAAGATTAGAAAAAAAAACATCGCGGCTATACAACCAAACAATAGCCGTACAAAATCACTATTGCCTTGCGCATCACGATACCGGACGCCGTTGTAAGCTATTAATCCCGTGACAACTAAAAACACTATATCTACCAGTGCTTCAATATCGCTAGACACAGAAACCATTTTTCAGGGCCATGCTAAATTTGATTCTTAATACTGCAAAGTACGCACAAAGAATCAAACAGACAATACCTCGATTTTGATATCTTGGCTCAGCACAGCACGTTACACTGCCAGCATGGCCTGTATATTATTAAATTTTATCCGAGGGCGATCCCCTTCAGCCCTACTGATCTCAGCGCGATCTATAGCATACCATCGTTCTGTATCGACCACCCTTACGTTCCGCGATTCTAAAAGTGCGCGGAAATCAGACGACCCTGAAGCCGTGGCCCTTACTGCCTTAGGGCTAATCGAACCGATTACTTCCCTAGCGTCTACGCGGTTGGTACCTATGACACCATTCGACCCCCGTCGCGCCCAACCCACCACATAAACCCCATCCTCCACCATTCCATCAACATTAGTCACCTGGCCCGTCTTCAAGTCATAAGGAAGACCACCTATAGGTTTAGAGTCATACCCAATTGCCGGGATCACTAGATTTGTAGGTAGAAGAAATTCTTCCCCTGTAGCCTTAGCCACCCCATCTAAAAGCTCATTCCTTCCGAGATTGATGCCAGTAACTTGACCCTCTCCAAGTATTTCCAAGGGCGAAACAAAAAACCACAAGTGCAACCTCACTTTTTTCTCTCCTCCCACCAAGTGGGAGAATGATTCAAGGACGCGGAGATTACGCTCCTTCTTCTTTCTTACGGATTGATCAATACTGTCTAACTTCAGAGGAAAAAGACTTGGATCAACAACTGGAACAGCGTCCTCAAGACGCCCCAATTCGGACAACTCGGGGAAGCTGAAGTTTGCCTCCACGGGCCCACGCCGCCCTACAATGTAGATGTCCTCGATCTCTGAATTGGCTAAACACTGGCCCGCAACTGGATCAATATCCGTCTTAGCCAGCTCAGGTTCATTTTTTGCTAAAAGTCGGGCTATATCGAGAGCAACATTCCCATTCCCGATTACCACTACAGACTTAGCCTTACTCACAGAGACACTACAATCGACAAAGCCTGGGACCGCATTATACCATCCAACAAAATCCGTCGCATTAACCACTCCTTTGGTATCAGCACCCGGAATTGTAAGACGTCGAGGATGTTCCATGCCAACTGAGATAACTACCAGATCGAAAATGGACTTAAGTTCTTGATAGGTGACATCGCGACCCACATTCACATTACCATTAAATCGTATCCCACTTTTGGCGAGAATTTTGTCAAATATTTTAGTAACGTTCTTGGTGCTTAAATGATCTGGAGCTACCCCATAACGCACCAGACCAAAGGGCGCGGGCCACTGTTCGATTATATCAATTTCTGCATCAGGGAAGGACGAAAGCACTGCATCAGCAGCATAAAAGCCTGCTGGGCCGGCACCAACCACTGCAACCGATAGAGGCATATAGGCACCTTCTGGTTAAACCTGCCGCAAGAAAAGAAGCCTATACCTAGAATGGGCTGAATAAAAAGCGGCCACAATACAGAAAAGCTCCAGACCTTAGTCGCGCCCCCTCAGATCACGACAACCAATAACACCAACCGAATACTCCCAATCCTGCCTTGGAATCAAGAAAAACTGTAGCACCTTGGATAAAACAATTTTACGGCACATCTAGGCACTTGTTACACGCGCTCCAGTACCACTGAAATACCCTGCCCGACACCAATACACATAGTACAGAGGGCCCTTTTCCCCCCTTGTGCCCTTAACTGGTAGGCTGCCGTTGTAATGAGTCTGGCTCCACTCATTCCCAAAGGATGCCCCAATGCAATGGCACCGCCTTGTTGATTGACGTGGCTAGAATCATCAGGCAGGCCAAGATCCCTTAAAACGGCCAAGGTTTGAGCGGCAAAGGCCTCATTTAGCTCAATCAAGTCAAAGTCACCTATTTCTAAACCAGCTTTAGCCATAACTTTGCGAGTGGCGGGAGCGGGCCCCATGCCCATGACACGCGGTTCAACGCCTGCGGTAGCCATTGCTACTACCCGAACCATGGGCGTCAAACCATAGCATTTGACCGACTCCTCGGAGGCAAGTAGAAGCGCGCATGCACCATCATTAACCCCGGCCGCATTTCCGGCAGTCACTGTCCCCTCTTGCCTAAACGGCGTAGACAATTTTGCGAGCCCCTCCATCAAGGTGTCAGGCCGCAGATGCTCATCCTTATCAATTATCAAATCGTCTTTCTTACGTCGCGGAACCGAAACTGGCATGATTTCTTCAGTGTACTTGCCCGCATTTTGCGCCTTGCCCGCCCTGACCTGACTCCGATAAGCGAACGCGTCCTGGTCTTCACGTCGAATTTGAAAGGCTTCCGCAACATTTTCAGCAGTCTCGGGCATGGAATCCGTCCCATATTGCTGCTTCATGAGCCGATTGACAAAGCGCCACCCAATGGTCGTGTCATACATCTCTGCATTTCTCGAAAAAGGAGCGTCATTTTTCCCGATCACAAAGGGAGCACGTGACATGCTTTCGACCCCGCCCGCAATAACCAAATCCACTTCGCCGCACCGAATTGCACGGGCGGCCGTGCCCACGGCATCCATACTAGATCCACAAAGTCGATTAATCGTGGCACCTGGAACCTCGGGCGATAAGCCCGCCAATAAACCTGCCATACGTGCGACATTCCGGTTATCCTCTCCAGCTTGGTTCGCACAGCCATAAACAATGTCGTCCAATTTTCCCCATTCCACCTTAGAATTTCGTTCCATCAGCCCGCGGATTGGAATAGCTGCCAGATCATCTGTTCGTATAGAAGAAAGTCCGCCACCATAACGACCAACCGGTGTTCTTATTGCATCACAGATGTACGCTTCAGACATTACTGGAAACCCCCTGCAAAGGTAATTAAGCTAGAGTAAGTATCATACTATATCGAAAAGGGAATTTCCCCATCGCCTATTTTATATTGAAAGCATAATGCCTGCCAGCCACAATCTCGCCTTCGTGAAACGTCATCTCCGTATCCTATCCCGGCTGTTTTTCTGGGTTTAACTGTCTATCTTCTCGTGCTTCTGCTAATAGAAATTTTTGGGAAATTCGGACTATAAACAGATGAGTAATTCAATTCCCTTTCTCATTAATGGGCCCTCTGGCGGAATGGCCACAATTGTCCTGGCGCACGGCGCCGGAGCACCCATGGACAGTGAATTCATGGAGTACATAGCTACCCAACTTGCATTAAGAAGTATAAAGGTTGTGCGCTTTGAATTTCCTTTCATGGCCGAACGGCGCAAAGGCGGTTCCAAACGGCCCCCAGATTCAATGCCACAGTTATTATCATTCTGGCACACCGTACTGGGGCAACTAGGATCCGAAAAGAATCTATTTATAGGGGGAAAGTCTCTCGGGGGCCGAATAGCTAGCATGATAGCTGACAGCCACCCGGTAAAAGGCTTAACTGTTTTGGGCTATCCCTTCCATCCACCAGGAAATCCCGCAAAGACCCGCACATCCCATATGAGATTCTTAAAAACTCCGTGCCTTATCGTTCAAGGTGAGCGAGACACTCTGGGAAATAAAACAGAAGTAGATCGATATCGCCTCTCTCCAAATATATGCATTCGATGGCTTTCCGACGGCGACCACTCCTTCAAACCCAGAAAGAAATCTGGGCGCACGTTAATTCAAAACTGGGATGAAGCGGTTAGCCATATCTGCCTATTCCTGCAAAAAGCCGTCATGGAGACATAAGTATGCAATAATACACCTCGTTAATTTTTGGCACTCCCTGCTTTTTTGTTGCAAGGCTGCAAATAATCCAAGTTAGTAGGTAATCCGCTATTTCTCAGACAAGGCCCACAGCACGGAGAGCCCGGCTTTGCCGTTCCTCCAATTCACTAACTTCAAAACCATCAATCAACTCTTCAAAGGTTGCATGCCAATTTATCTCCGCCTTCAAGTGCATAAAAACAGAACCCAAACCAACGGCCGCCCGATCGACCAGCACGAACTCAGGTGGAGGCTTAACACCCCCTAAACGGCGAAGCTCCCCGTGTACCTGGGATGCAACTTTGGCCCCATACTGACTGCCTCCATCATTTTGTATCCTTCTTGTTTTGTCTTCCAACAGAGGGGCGTACACAAAATTAGCCCAAACATTCAGCACTTCTATTATCTCTTTTGATAAGTTCGCGAAGCCCCAGCTTTCGTAAGCCGCCACCTCCAATTCTTTATCCCCCTTCAAAAGAGCTTGATAAAGATCAATAACCCCTTTCACAAAACGAGCTTCAAATATCCGGACACAGCCAAAATCAAGCAAGTTTATGGTTCCATCAGGGCGGGCTGTATAATTCCCCAAATGGGGATCGCCGTGAATCACACCAAAAAAATAGAATGGCACGTACCACGCCCGAAACATATTGCGAGCCAACGTATTGCGGATTTGAGGGGTTTTTTCAGCTATTCTTAACAAAGGCTCGCCATTTAACCACGTCATTGTCAATAAACGCTCTGTGGACTGGTCCCTCATTATTGCGGGCACCCTTATACCAACCTCCCTGCTTAAGAAGTTCCCATAAAGGCGGCAGTGGCGCGCTTCTCTCTGGTAGTCCAACTCTTCGCGCAATCGATCAGAAATCTCCTGATATATAGATGTTGGATCGATACTGTCGTCATATCTCTGGAAAAGATTGAAGATCAATTTTAGCTGCACAAGATCGGCCTCCACTGCGGAGCTCATACTTGGATACTGCAATTTGCAGGCCACCCCTTGTCCGTCCTGGAGGGTTGCCCTGTGAACCTGGCCCAAAGATGCAGCAAATGCCGCCTCTTTCTCAAAGGATTTGAAATTGCTTTGCCACTCTTTTCCAAGCTCTGTAGCCATACGTCTGCGAACAAAAGGCCAACCCATTGATGGGGCGTTTGACTGTAATTGCCGGAGCTCTGCAGCATATTCTGAAGGCAAAGCATCTGGTATGGTCGCAAGCAATTGCGCAACCTTCATCAACGGTCCCTTTAAGCCTCCTAGAGCATCCTTTAAGTCCTTTGCGTGACGGGTCCGGTTGATTTCAAGCCCCAGGTACCTCTCGCCAGCAACCCTAGCAGCCAGATTCCCCATCCGGCGAGAAACATCCGCATATCTTAATAACCTACTCCCACGCCTATTTGAATCCGATGACTTTGAGAATACGTCATCAGCCATTTTCAAGCTCGTCAACAAAACCTTCAATAACCCTCAATCCCTCGTGCCAAAAATCTGGATCCCCCGCATTCAGTCCAAAAGGCCTCAAAAGCTCAAAGTGTCGCTTGGACCCTCCGGCTCGCAACATATCAAGATACTTGTCTTCAAACCCATCGGGTTCAACTTGATAAATACCATAGAGTGAATTCACCAGACAGTCTCCGAATGCATACGCATACACATAGAAGGGTGTATGAACAAAATGCGGAATATACGACCAGTAGACCTTATAATCCTCATGGAGCTGTATACCTGGCCCTAAACTCTCTGCCTGGGTCTCCATCCATACATTCCCTATAACTTCGCTGGTCAACTCACCTGATTGTCGTAGCCCGTGCAATTTTTGTTCAAATTGGCAAAAAGAAATTTGGCGAACCACTGTGTTAAGCATATCCTCTATTTTTCCAGCTAACATTAATTTGCGCCTGGATGATTCCCTTTCCCGCTCCAACATCGCCCGAAAAACTAGCTGCTCGCCGAAGACACTAGCTGTCTCAGCCAATGTTAGGGGTGTCTCAGCCATTAGGGCCCCCTGATCTGCAGACAAAACCTGATGGACCCCATGTCCCAACTCATGGGCAAGCGTCATAACATCTCTGACCTTGCCTTGATAATTAAGCAAGATATAAGGGTTGGCAGAGGGAACCGTGGGATGGGAGAATGCTCCAGGAGTCTTGCCTGGTCTGACGCCGGCATCTATCCATTTTTTTTCAAAAAATTGTTCGCCAACTCGCGCCATTGTGGGAGAAAAATCATTATAGGCGGATAAAACCAAGGCTCTCGCTTCCTCCCAGGACGTCAGAGAATCATCATCCTCCGGCAACGGCGCATTACGATCCCAATAATCTAGCTTCTCTTTGCCCAACCACTTAGCCTTTAGTTTATAGTAACGATGCGAAAGCTTTGGATAACTTTGCTCCACCGCCTGTATAAGAGAATCTACTATGCCATCCTCAACTAGATTCTCTAGGTTTCGCGATGATATTGGTGCGGCAAACCCTCGACGTTTATCCTCAATCTCCTTGTCCTTAATCAAGGTATTAGTAATTAAGGTAAGGGTTCTAATTTGGCCAGAAAGGACACCAGAGATTTCCTGTGCTATTTCTTTACGCACAGTTTGCTCTGGCGAAGCCAAAAGATCGAATGCCTCTGAACTGTTTAACAACTTTCCTCTATGGACGAAACTCAAGCCAGCGATAGTCTCGTCAAACAGCCGTACCCAAGAAGATCTTCCCGTAATACTCTTATCCAAAAGAACGCTCTCTGCATCATCCGAGAGCTGGTAAGGGGCAAAAGCCCGACAATCTTTGATCCAAGGCCCATAGAGAAGTAAATCTGGGAATGTCAAAAACTCTTTAACTTTACCATCCTCTAAGCGATTAATTTCTAGATTAACGAACAGCAACTTACTCGAAATTTCCGTGCATTTTTCCTGCAGGTTCTGATAAAATTGGCCATTATGCTCATCTCTCATATCCGCGGCATAGACGAGCTGCGAGAAGCTGGATAATCTGCCTAGCCTGTCTTGCAAAGACTCATACCTCTTGATAAGAGACAATATTTCTCTTGCCTCTAGGTCCGCTATCCGACCTTGGAATTTATCTGCCAGAATTTGCGCATCAGTCCGAACTTCCGCTAAACACTCTTCCACCTCAGGGGCACAAATACCCGAAAATAAGGCCCCCAGATCCCATTCAGGAAGCACTCCTAATCTCTCGTTCTTTTTTGGTAAAACAGACATAAAACCTCGCCTTCACTAGGTATTTATATGTTGATCATCTATAGCTAAAACAACCGAGCGCATTGTATTATTTACTATAATATAACTAGGTTGGACCAGTGCCGGTAAAGGAGGTAAAAATGGATTTGAATCGTTGGCCAAATTTGGTTGCAATGTTCTTTGAACAAGCTAGATCGAAGAAGGATTCCCCATTCCTGTGGAAAAAGCAACAAGGCGAATGGAACTCCATAAGCTGGTCGGAAACTGCGAACCAAGTGCGATTACTAGCTCTTGCATTGCAAGAATATGGCCTAAACTTGGGTGATAGAGTTGTACTTGTTGGTGAAAATAGCCCTGAATGGGCCATTGCAGACTTTGCGATTATGGCAGCCGGCGGGATTACCGTGCCGACCTACACAACAAACACATCCGATGACCATCACCATATATTGGCAGATAGTGAAGCAACAATAGCCATAGTTTCAAACCAGAAATTAGCCGACCCTTTGTTGAAGGCAGCCGAGCGACTTCCAGCTCTGAAACAAATAATCTCTATAGAAAAGATTGTAGTAAATCGTGATGCTGGGTTTAACATTAAGTCTTGGGATGAAGCACTACGCCAGGGCAATTTGAGCAACGACCGAAATGTACTTAGATCCGATCAGATAACCCAAGAAGATACTGCCTGTATAATTTATACCTCTGGTACTGGTGGTACTCCCAAAGGGGTCATGCTCAGCCATCGTTCTATACTGTGCAATTGTGTAGGAGCCTTCCACTTACTTCTTGAATTGGGTCTTGACGATGAAGTCTTTCTATCGTTCTTGCCACTTTCCCACTCCTATGAACACAGCTGCGGACTCATGTTTCCCACCGCTATTGGCGCACAAATCTATTACGCTGAGGGCATAGATAAGTTGGCATCGAACCTCACAGAAGTTCGACCCACCCTTATGACAAGCGTGCCCAGGCTATACGAGATGATGCGGCTGAGAATCATAGATGGTGTTCAAAGAGCAGGCGGACTCAAAGCAAAACTTTTCATGCTTGCCCTTGATTTAGGTACGGAGCGCTACGAGCAAGGAGGGCAGTTAAAACTTCATAAAACACCAACAGATAAGCTGGTAGATATTTTGGTGAGAAAAAAGGTCAAAATGAGGTTTGGTGGCCGGCTAAAAGCCATGGTGTCTGGCGGGGCTCCCTTAAATATACAAGTCGGAATATTTTTTACTGCATTAGGGCTACGCCTATTGCAAGGATACGGCCAAACTGAAGCTGGGCCGGTAATCAGTTGCAATCCATCAACCAAAATTAAACTTGATACTGTGGGCCCCGCTCTCCACAGCGTCGACGTTAAAATTGCGGAAGATGGTGAGATCCTAGTTCGAGGCCCCCTTCTAATGAATGGTTATTGGAAACAGCCTAACACCACCCAGAATACCATCAAAGACGGCTGGCTTCACACGGGAGACATCGGAGAGCTAGATGGAGATGGCTATATAACCATCACAGACCGAAAAAAAGATATTATCGTATTGTCTGGAGGAGACAACATATCTCCTCAAAGAGTAGAGGGCGTCCTAGGGCTAGAGCCCGAGATTGCACAAGCAATGGTGGTGGGAGACGGCCGCAAACACCTTGTGGCATTGCTAGTCCCATCGGAACAAACCCGCGAACTTCAAACAAATTCCCCTGACGAGAATACCTTAAAAAAAACCATTGGAGATGCCGTCGCAAGAGCTAATTCAACCCTTTCTGTAATTGAACAAGTGCGAGGCTTCAGTGTTGTTGAAGACCCCTTCACTGTCGATAACGAAATGCTGACACCTACCCTAAAAAACAGGCGTCACAAGATCCTCCAAAATTATGCAGAAGCCATTGAAACTTTGTATTAGCGATACAAGTTACCTAATCGCCGCAAACAGCACTCGCTCTCATAACCTTACAAAGCGAGATCGGTAGACCGATCAAAAATATGAATTTGCTCAGTATCAAAGCAGACCTTGGCAGATTGTCCAGGTTGTGGATTTAACTCGGGAGCTACCCGCCCGCACAACGCTTCACCTGCTAGAGAAAAGTAAACCATGGTTTCCATACCTAGTGGCTCCACAAAATCTACCCCGACTGAAAGAGAAATACCATCTCGATCGGCTCTTTCTTCCGTTATATGCTCGGGCCGTATTCCAAGAGTTAAAGGCTTCCCTACATAGGGTCTATATCTCTCAAGGCGTCCAGAGGAAACCGGCAAACTCAGTTCGCTGCCAACCTTGACAACAAGACCTCCGTCTAATTCACTCAATTCACAATCCAAGAAATTCATAGCCGGTGAGCCTATAAAACCTGCAACAAATCTTGTTCTAGGAGAATGATATAGCTCTCCTGGCGTACCAACTTGATCAATCAATCCAGCGTTCATAACAACCACCCTATCTGCAAGGGTCATAGCCTCAACCTGATCATGGGTAACGTAGACAGTAGTAGTTTTCAAATGTTGGTGAACGCGCTTGATTTCTATCCGCATCTGCCCACGAAGCTTCGCATCAAGGTTACTTAACGGCTCATCAAAGAGAAATACTCGTGGATTCCGGACGATTGCCCGCCCCATTGCTACCCGTTGACGCTGGCCCCCAGAAAGCTGCTTGGGCCTTCTATTCAATAACTCCGTGATACCTAAAACTTCAGCGGCTTCCTCAACGCGCTTTTTGATATCATCCTTAGGATATTTTCTAAGCCGAAGACCAAATGACATATTTTGAAATACTGTCATGTGAGGATAGAGTGCATAATTTTGAAAGACCATCGCAATATCGCGATCTTTTGGAGGAACATCATTAACTAGTTCGCCCCCTATCAAAATTTCTCCTTCCGTCACCTCCTCAAGCCCCGCGATCATTCGAAGGGTCGTACTTTTGCCACACCCAGAAGGACCAACTAGAACGACAAATTCATTATTTTCTATTTCGAGATCTATGCCGCTAACCGCCTCGGTGCGGTCAAACCTTTTATGAAGATTGGTTAAAGTAACGTCTGCCATGTTATATCAACCCTTTGTCGCGCCAGATGTCAGCCCAGCTATGTAATAGTCCATTAAAAACGCATAAAGAATAACAGGGGGAGCAGCAGCCAATAAGGCCCCTGCCATCAACCCACCCCAATGAAATACATCGCCTTTGATTAAGGTAGTAACGGTTCCAACAGTTAATACCATCTGATTATCACTATATATATAAGCAAGAGGATATAAAAACGATGCCCAGGAAACTGTGAACGCGAAAATCGTTGCCGCGATCAGACCTGGCAAAGCAACCGGAATAAACACCCTTAAAAGCATCTGCATATGATTCGCACCATCAATTAATGCCGCCTCATCTAACTCCTTGGGTATAGAGGCAAAATATCCGATCATAATCCAAGTGCAAAATGGAACCGTCAATGTGGGGTAAACAAGCACCAACACCCAGTACGAATTTAATAAACCCAATCCTCCTACGATTTTAAATAACGGAATAAATAGCAACGAATCTGGGACTAGATACACAAGAAAAACGCCGGTCGCTATTACACCTGAGCCCCAAAATCCCAGTCTGGAAAGAGCATAAGCAGCGAGAACGCTGATCACCATAGTGATCAACACCACAAAAAAGGCGACGATTACCGTATTCTTAAAATAAGTAAGAAACGCTGTCTCGGTTAGTAAATTAATATAATGCTCGATGGTCAGACCTTGTTCAATAATCCACGGGTTTGTAGAAAGGTCAGCAATCTCAGCGTTTGTCTTCAACGAGGTAATCAACATATAAAAAGGGGGACACAAAAAGAAAATCACGAACACGATTAGGCACGCATACGAAGCAATCAAAGCCCACTTACGATCGCTATTTAAGCTTGTGTTTTTGCCAATGAGCGCTCCCAGGGCACCCGTGTTACGTGTGCGATTTGTCATATATTCACCGTACGCTGGCGGACATTGCGGAGGATTATGAATGCGAGCACCGCAAGTAGAGGGAACATAAATAGGGAAACTGCCGCGCCTAACGGAATATCTCCTGATTCGATCCCCACTCTAAAGGAATATGATGCGAATAAATGCGTCGAGTTCCTCGGCCCACCTTGGGTTAGCACCCGCACGATATCAAAGTTAGCAAACGTTACGATTATTGAAAACAATATCGTAATAGAAATAATATTCCTCATCATTGGAATGGTCACATGTATTAATTTCTGCCAGGCGTTAGCTCCATCTATAGAAGCCGCCTCATACAAATCCTCAGGAATAGACTTTAAGGAAGCTAAATACATGATTAAGAAAAATGGAGCACCCACCCAAACATTGACTAATATAATTGAAAACCGCGCCCAAAAAGTATCACTGAGCCATGGAATGGCCGACAGCCCGAGCCCTTCTAATATCCAATTGAAAGAACTATAAGTTGGCTCAAACAACCACCACCAGCCAAGTGTGGATAACGCTGGGGGGATAACCCAAGGCACGAGCATCATTCCCCGCCACTTACGTTGGCCTTTGCTTGGGATATTATTTACTGCATGTGCAGCTATAAAACC
>PBWV01000052.1 GCA_002728255.1 Rhodospirillaceae bacterium
AGTAAGCAATTACAACAGTTAAGTTGTTTCTGATTCACCGTCAACACATGAAAATGTTCTACAGTTTGTGTAGCAGTTGATGCCCCCATGCATGGGCCAGTGGGGGTGCCTACGTATGTATTCTTAGCCCTGTACACAGATCAGCTGTCACAGGTGTTAACCACTTAGAGTATGTGACATGCGTACTGATCATTAGTCAGTTGTCAGTCTTAGCCTGAATCGTCATTAGTCCTCTGCTGCACTACCATGAGTGATCGGGCATGACCTGAGGGCCGAGTGCAGAATAGCCTTCTCAGGCAGACATGCTGTTCTGGCAGTCGGTTAAAGACAGCAGCAGTGTGGATATGGTTCGTGAATATCTAAACCAGTTTCCGAATGGAATGTTTGCAGGTCTTGCACGTATCAGGATCAAGGAACTGGAAGCGGCTCGGTAACAATCCCTGAGGTGGCGTCATGCCTTATATCAAGATGCTTTATTGGCTAAATACGGCGGTGGCGCTCTTTCTTTGTGTGTTGGCTTGCGTGCGTATTGCAGACGGCCAATATGACCATGCGGTTTTCTTTATCTGCGTTGGCCTCATGTTCTATGCAACTGGCTCGAAGCTACACCACTGGGTTATCGGCTGTTGGCCATTTCCCATATCCGTATTCATAAAGCCCGAACAGAAGAGCACCTCTTCGTCTTCTGAATAGCCAGAAAATCTAAATCCATATGCATGGAAGCGTAATTCAAGGACGATATTCACTAAGGTGGGCTTTGAGTTAACGCCTCAATATGAGCCGCCAAATACTTTTGAGTATGAGGGCTCGTACAAATGGGTTTTGCATAAGCCGCTGTGCATGGAAACGCACAGCCGGAAAGTAGCGCATCACCAACCATGCAAGTGCCACAGCTACGGCTGCTATGAGGATGATATTAATCATCGGTCAGGCTCTTCATTGGTCAAATAGAGACCTAAATCTTAGCCCGTTTATTTTACTTCAATGAATATTTCGTCCCCATCCTGATCAAATGATGTGAGATCCCAGCCCGGTTTATTTCCAATGTCTGATTCCCAGACTATTTTCTTTACGAGATCATGCCTCCCGATATTTGCTAGTCTTTCCCTTTCATATTTTAAAACTGTTGATTCTCCAGCCCTCCCAACTTTGTGCGATTCAGATGACAATCGCTGTCCACTAAATTGTGGTTTTTTAACGCTCTTAGCTGCCCTGGGCCTAAAGGTAAAAGGGATAGCTACTGGTGCTTCGATGCTGTGTTCATTTTGTTCGGGCGCCGATTCTTCTAAGAGTTCCGACATGCTCGGTGTCAATGGACTCTCAACAAGTTTTTGATAAACGGAGATCACTTCCCGGAAATCGTCAATCAGCTTTTGCTCGGGGGGTAGCTCTTCTAATTCGTAACGAATGCTTGAGATCGAGGAGTGTTCATATGTCTGGTGGAGTTTGTGTTTTTTCTGTGCAGCCAGATCTATGGGCCCCCGCTGCCGAGCTTCAGGCAATCTATCTGTATGTATGGTTTGGAACCGCTGAGCGGCGGCCTCAATCTTTTTGTGGCCAGAAGGATTTTGCCCATAAAAATCTCTGAACTGGATGGTTCCAAAAGCAATGGACAGATAGACCCTTTGAAGGTCTATAGAGAACAGATAGACGGGATAGAATCCCTCAGACGCTTTAGTGGAAACACGTTTGTCAAACGTTGCTATCCAAGGTGCAGCCGTTATGTAACCCCGACCGGGGGAACCTTCGAATTTTAATTTCGGATCTGGTGGGAGTGAGTCTCGGAGCAGAGATGGAAAACTTTCAGTAATTAATTTGTGAGCGGGATATGTCTTATCGGTGGCCCGGAGAGAGCGATATGTAGGCCAAGCCCTAGCAATATCTAAAATAGTATTTCTAATCATTGATCCAGCACTTGTTCAGAGTGTTGAGAGGAGTTCTTGCCTATTCGTAACCCAATCCTGCTCCCGTTTCGTGTAAGCAGCATATCCTTCAGGGCCAGCAAGAATGGAATCAATGCTTAGGTCAGTTGGCTCGCCCGTACCCATTGGTAGTTCTCTTACAACCTTACTGGGCTCGGCTATTTCAGTATTGAAACGTTCGTAATTAGAAGCGGGAACCCGATCCATGGAGAATGCTGATTCACCAGGGTGCTCACGAATGTTTCATTCTACGGCATTCAGAGTTAGCATTTCTGGATGCGCACCCTCCTCACCGCCCTGACCGCACTCATGTTGTTCGCCACGCCCGTGGTGGCGGGGGACCAGGAGAAATTTCAAGACGCGCTGATAGCGTACCAAGCAGGTAATTACCCGAAAGCCATTCGGCTCTATAAGCCGCTTGCCGAGCGGGGATATGTAAGTGCGCAGCATAATCCCAGCGTAACTGTGGATACCTTGCACGTTTCTCGCTCGCACCGCCAAGTCCAACTTGTGCAATTACAAACCAACAGTCAGGTTGAGGTAACAACCAATGACCCGGTCAATAAGAGGTGGGGTGAACCAATCGGCCGAGTAGATAACGTTGAAGGTATGGCATTTATTGTACGCTTGGATGATGTGACGATACCGGCGGTATCTGAAATGGAGGTTTTTCTTGGTGATACTGTTAAAACGACGGACAATAGCATTGTAAGTGTAATATTCGTCGACGAAACGAGATTTGCCCTTGGTGAAAAGGGCCAGATGGTAATAGATGAATTAAGTTTTTCGCCTTCATATAATAAAGGAAGTTCCATTTTTAGTGTTGTTGAGGGTGTTTTTAGTTTTGTATCTGGAAAAATTGCAAAAACGGGCCCTGACTCAATGTTGGTCAAGATGCCTGTTGTGACTGTCGGTATTAGGGGTACGAAGGTAGCTGGTCGGGCGGCAATTGAGGGTAGTGAAAATTCTGTCACGCTTCTTCCTGAGGAGGATGGCTCGGTAGGAGAAATTAGTGTGCAAAATTCAGCGGGCATCCAAATTCTGAACCAACCTTTTCAAACAACAAAAAGCACTAGCGTCTCTCGGGCCCCAACCCTTCCTGAGATCATATCCAAAGGTGCGGTTGAGCGTCTTTATGGCACAGTAAGTCAAGTTGTCAGTCCTCGTGCCACAACTGGAACCAAAATTCAAAGAGATAACGCGAGGGGTTCTAACGTTGGGAAAGCAGCAGACCTAGACGAAGAACAGGCAAAAAAGTTTGATCAAAACAAAGAAGATTCAAATAATAAAAGTGAAGAGCAGAACGAAAATATAGAGCCGCTTGAGGAAGAGGAGCTAGAAAAGGGAGATGAAGCGCAAGGCCAGAGCGAAGAGTCCGGGCCCAGTCAAGGTGTAGGAGAAGACCTTAAGGGAGAAGCGCAAGAAGAGGCTGATGCTACTACTGATGGGGAAATGGATTCTGAGCGTGGTACAGAGGTGAGTCCAGAACAAGGTGAGGAGAAATGGAAAAATAACGGAAAGGAGACAACAAAAACAAAAGATACCCAAATCCAGTCAGATAAATCTAATGATGCTAGTTCTAATCAATTATTCGAGTATATCTGTTCCTATGATTCTCTGTGTGATGGTGGGGACCCGAACTGGAAAGGTTGGGGAGTTCTGGTCGGGGTTATCCTATTATTTTGTGGGTTCATAATTATTTTCGTACTTCTCTTACCCTAAATTTCATTTCACTTGGAGATAGGAGATCGCTGCGACCTGTGGGATCACTCTTTGGAACTTTAGGGATGTCATGCGTGGCATTGCCGAGAAGTTCAAAAAATCTAAAAGCTACCATCCGGATGACTCACTGCGGACGCTGAGCCTTTATGCACGCGCGGGTATCGAGACTGATCGAGTTTAAATTTCAAAAATTCTAAATTTCATCTCACCTCCTTATACAGCTATTTGCGCACCCTCCTCACCGCCCTGACTGCACTCATGTTGTTCGCCTCGCCTCTAGTGACATCAGTCACAAGAGCCGATGACTTCTTCGGAGATGGAATTTCATCGCGGGAGAGGCATCATCTAAGCACGTCTGTAAAACACGGCGAGACCGCGTTAGAGGGCCTGTCAGCTCTGGGCCTGCTGCTACAGACCAGTGCTTTAAGAGTTCTGAAAAGGCGACCCTGCTGAAGTAGGTCGCGTTTGATTTTGTATGAAGCTTTAAGATGCGCCGCACAAAACAGGAACGTCAGGCATATACTGCGGATATTGGCGTTGATTGGGAGGTCTCTGCGGCTCCGAATCCCGCAGAAAACGTGGCGCACCCGACAGGTAGGTGGTGCCTTAAGTATGTACCAGCTAATCAACCTAATCTAAGCAGAGCCTAGATTCTCACTGGTCACATGCACCGTCAAGATGCATCTGTGACCTACCCTGTGGTCTACCCGAATATGATTATCTTCGATGCCCCCATGCATGGGCCAGTGGGGGTGCCTACGTATGTATTCTCAGCCCTGCTCACAGATCAGGTGTCCCAGGTGTTAACCACTGTGGGTATGTGACATGCTGCCAAGACCCTTGCGCTACATTTTGAAAGAGCGGTTGCCGAGCTGGAGATGAACATGAAACATATCCTTGTTATTCTATTTTGTGCCTTCCTTGTATCGCCAGCGCTTGCTGGAAAGGACAAAACTATGGATGCGTGGAATTACACTGCAAGTAGAGTTGCGGGAAGCATCTCTGCTGAGCCGGTAAAAAAACAAATATCAGATATGACTGCCCAGATGAGAAAAACCTACAACAGGCTCGATCGGTATGGGTTTTATGGATTTGCCTCTAAAATGTTTGATGAGTTAGCCGAGCTATCAAAAAATAACGGGGGCAAGAAAGTATCAAAACCCGGCTGGCTTAACTAATAAATAAAGGAGGGTATTTTTATTTCTTAAAAAACAGAAGAGACATTTATAATTCGTTTATTTCATTAATGTGTATAGCATTTCTCTGTCTATTTTGTGGAGATGCTTTATCTGAATGTAAGAATTATTCTATTCCTGATAAGATTGAAGAATATATTTCAGAGCACCTACATTTAAGGGCTAAGAACAATATTGGTAAGTGGGTTGCATTAGATTTTGTTATCGATGAGAGGGATTTAAGAGATGCATATTCATGCATTTCCGATGAAATGCTCTCCGCATATAAGAATTCCAAATTAAATATTACGTATAAGTATAGAAATTGGCTTCGTGTCAATAATATTAGCGTCTATGCGCCTGCAAATGACTTTGGTTGGGCGAATGTATTTGTTAATAAACCTGCAGAAAAATATTCAGAAAATGTATTTAACTCACAGTTTGCCGCTGGAAGCGTTATTGTGAAGGAGAGTTTCATTTTTGATGTTAACGGGGATATATCTATCGGACCCCTGTTCTACATGGAAAAGATGCAGAAGGAATTTAACCCTAATAGTGGTGACTGGAAGTTCGTGGAAGTGAATGTTGATGGTTCATATTCCGAGACAAATGGAATGGGGTCTGAAACTACTGTTAACTGCATAGAATGTCACAGTAGAAGGAAAGATACGGACTATTTATTTTTTCTTAGTTCCAAATAAACTTTTTTTACTTAAAGTTTTGGCGCACCCGACAGGATTCGAACCTGTGACCTCTGCCTTCGGAGGGCAGCGCTCTATCCAGCTGAGCTACGGGTGCCTGCGCTC
>PBWV01000053.1 GCA_002728255.1 Rhodospirillaceae bacterium
TAATAAGGGATCTGACATGGACATTCATAACTTTACGCCCTTTAGCGCCTTAGCCGGAGGTATCCTTATTGGACTATCCGCCGTATTCCTGCTCCTATCGAGTGGAAAAACGGCGGGAATTAGCGGACTGGTGCAAGGTGCATTAATTAATGAATCTATTCAACAGCGCGGGCAATGCATCTTATTTCTAGGCGGGCTAATTGGCGGCGCATTGCTCTACCGCATATCACCTGGCACGATCACCTCGATTACCATCGAAGCACCCCTAATGCTTCTAGTCACCGGCGGTATTCTCACTGGGTTTGGAACCGCTCTTGGTAGTGGGTGTACCAGTGGGCATGGAATCTGCGGGTTGGCAAGAAAATCAACACGTTCACTTGTGGCAACGATCGCTTTCATGACTGCCGGCATAGCCACTGTCTACTTTTTAAGACACGTACTTGGAGGCTGAGGACATGTTAAGATCCATATGCATACTTTTTTCGGGCCTTGTATTTGGTCTTGGACTTTGCATCTCACAGATGGTTAACCCTATCAAAGTTCTCGGTTTTCTTGATATTGCGGGAAAATGGGACCCCAGCCTCGCGTTCGTGATGATAGGTGCCTTGCTAGTGGCAGCGCCTGGATTTTTCTTTGTACTTAAACGTCAAAGTCCGATGTTTACAAATAATTTTCCAACGCCGAATGAAAGTGGTATCGACAGCCAGCTTATAATAGGTGGACTAATATTTGGATGTGGCTGGGGTTTGGTGGGCTTGTGCCCCGGCCCCGCAATTGCTTCCATAGCTTACGGCTTGCCTTCTAGCCTTATTTTTGTCGCCGCTATGGTCGCGGGAGTGACCCTGGCCAACAGCTTCACTAAAGCCCTCAGAATATTCTAATTTATTTGCGTCAATGCTAAGCTAGACCTAGGGAATCAGCCAACAGTCAAATTCTGCGAACACGGATTCATATAGTGACTTTTTAAAACTAATGATCTCTTGCAAACATCTAGCAGGCGGCATCCACTCCCATGCATCAAATTCCGGGTGTCCGCTAGCATCCAAATTAATCTCCGAATCTCGTCCCGTATAGGCCATCGCAAACCATTTCTGTCGCTGACCCACATACTTTCCCCTCCATGGGTCGACTGCCATTGAAAGCGGCAATTCATAACTAAACCATCGCTTTGAAATTTCTAATATATCTACTTTATTAATTCCGGCCTCTTCGTAAAGTTCCCGGAGGGCCGCCGAGCGAATATCTTCCTGTTCATCAATCCCACCTTGCGGCATCTGCCATCCACCAACGGCAACGCCAATACGACGTCCCATGAAAATATGCCGGTTGGCATTTATCAACATTATTCCAACCCCAGGGCGATATAACTTCTTCGTCATTTAGTGGAAGGAAGGTATACAAATAACCATCATATTCGCCTAGATACGATCCTCAAACAGAGCAACCCCACGAATTAAGTCTAGAGCCCGTTGCATTTGATAGTCTAACAAAGTTTTCTCACGTTCATCATCGAGAACTTGATCACCGGTGCCTTCAGGTCCGTTATTAACTTCGCTGTCGCCACTCTCTGAATCTAGCCTTCCCCGTAAATCTCCTTCTCTTCGCCGCTCCGAATCGGATGCTATCTCAATAGTCCCAGCCTCGACAAAAATATCTGGCTCAATACCAGTGGCCTGGATAGAGCGGCCGGAGGGCGTATAGTACCTTGCGGTGGTAAGACGCATAGCAGCCTCACCAGGAAGGGGGATGATCGTTTGGACGGACCCCTTACCAAACGACCTCGTGCCTAATATAATTGCTCTCTTATGGTCTTGGAGAGCTCCAGCAACAATCTCCGATGCAGATGCAGAGCCGCCATTAATGAGAACCACTATTGGAAGACCTTCTGCAATATCACCTGAGCGCGCATTAAATCTCTGCCCACCGCGACTTCCACGTCCCCTAGTTGAAACAATCTCTCCCTTGTCGAGAAAGGCGTCGGACACAGAAATAGCTTGGTCCAGAAGACCCCCTGGATTATTTCGAAGGTCTATAACAACACCTTGAAGGTCTTGCCCAATCTCCAGCAAAAGATTTTTCATGGCTCTCTCGACTCCACCATCCGTCTGCTCATTAAATGAAGTAATCCGGATTACCGCCACGTCTTCCTCTGCCCTCGCCTTTACGGATCTTATGCGAATTATATCTCGAATAATGCTTACATCAAATGGCTGCTCGATACCCTCCCGTTTCACAGTCACTATAATTTCTGACTGCACTGGACCCCTCATACGATCGACAGCTTCCCCTAGAGTTAGTCCGAACACCTGCTCCCCATCAATCCCTATAATTAGGTCTCCCGGTTGGATTCCGGCTCGATGAGCAGGGGTGTCATCAATTGGTGAGACGACCTTTACGACTCCACCCTCCATAGTCACCTCTATACCAAGCCCACCAAATTCCCCCTTAGTATTCACCTGCATCTCTCCATAAGCATCGGCGCTCAAGAAAGTAGAATGAGGATCTAGGGAGCTTAGCATTCCTTGGATCGCTGCCTCTATAAGAGCAGAATCCTCAACCTCTTCAACGTATTCCGCCCTGACACGCTCAAACACATCGCCAAACATATTAAGTTGTCGGTAGGTCTCTGTATCGGTGGTCTCCCCAATTTGGGCTGGCACAAAATACAAAAAGACGACTGCGGTCCATAAAAAAAAGCGGCTCATCCTCTAACCTCTCGATCTATTTGATCCAACCAACCAGTTGGATTTATCGGCTTCCCCTTCCGACGAACTTCCACGTAAAGAACAGACTCTCTGCCCGTTGAATCGTCCATCAGCCCAACAGGTTCGCCCGCTCTTACAAAATCACCCACCTGACCATAAATTCGGCCAAAACCCGAAAGCAAACTATGATATCCTCGGCCATGCTCAATTATCAAGAGCAGACCATATGTTCTGAAAGTTCCTGAAAAAACAACTTTACCAGGTCGGAGACTAACGACGTCTGAGACGTTCTCAATTTTTATGTGAATACCCTGGCTTGTAGGACCATTTCCCCGACGCGCACCAAATTCTCTTACAACCTTCCCTAGGTCCAAATAAGAATTAACTGTCGGCATGAGAGCCAAATTGTGCTTCGCCAAGTCAGCGCTGGGTGAATACTTCGAGCCTTTCTCTTGCGCACTGTCCTCAAGGGCATTCGCAGGGGAGTCCAAAACCTCCATTAATTGCTGAAGGTCGTTAGCCTTTGCCGCTAATCGGGCCAATTTTTCATCTGCTTTCTTATGTTCAGAAAACACGATAGCCTGCAAGCTTGATTTACGATGCAACAATGCTTCTAAATCGGCTCTCTGTAACTCTAACATCCTCTTTGACTCAACTAATGCATTGGTCTCCTCAAAATATCTCGCACGTAAACTTTTTAATGATTTGACACTGGCAGAAATAGCTTCCTTTTGCCGCTTTAAGCCCTCCGCCATGCCTGCTAGTGTAGCCAACCTCAACAGCCCTGCGCGATTCTGCGTGTTCATATTTGGAGAATAATGGCTTGCGTGCCTCCTAACCAAAAATAAGGCCACGATAGAAGCCTGAAACCCACGCTCATGCAGCAAGATATCTTCCTCACCCAGGCGGTATGGCACATCAACCTCCTCTAGGTCCCGCTTTGTCCTCTGAATTTGTGCTTCCTTTCCCTGGATCAATTCTCTCAGGTTTCTAATTTTTGTGCTTATAAATATGATCTCAGAGCTCAAACTTTTCACCTGCGCTCTTAAAGCTATTTCCCGGTCCTTCCCACTATTTAGGCTGTCACCCATTTCTTCAATTATGGTAATAGGAGGTGGTATATCCAACGGATCTATATCAGTAGCTATCGCGGATGACCCAAACCAACAAGCTGCCATCGTAAGAACCCACATTATCGTACGACAGATATTACCGCACATGAGCAGACCTGCGCCCCTAACCTGGTTGTTGAACTAAGACTTTACCAGTCATTTCCTTTGGAACAGCCATTCCCATAGTATGGAGAATGGTAGGAGCTATGTCTGAAAGTTTACCATTAGACAATGAAAGTTCTTTGCTTCCAGTAATGAGGAAGGGGACCTTATTAGTAGTATGTGCAGTATGTATATCGTTTGTATGAGGACTGATCATTTGTTCTGCGTTTCCATGGTCAGCAGTCACAAATACTTTTCCACCCAGGGCATCTGTTGCAGCCACGATTTTCCCCAAGCAACCATCGACCACTTCGACCGCCTTGATTGCCGCCTGGAGATTCCCAGTGTGACCTACCATGTCAGTATTAGCAAAGTTAACAACCAAAAACTCATATTGCCTGCACTGCAAGGCTCTCACCAACTCATCAGCGACCTTACCCGCAGACATCTCCGGCTTTTGGTCATACGTGGGGACCTTTGGAGAAGGCACTAGAATTCTATCCTCACCCACGTAAGGGGCCTCACGGCCCCCGTTTAAGAAGAAAGTTACATGGGCATACTTCTCCGTCTCGGCAATTCGAAATTGACGAAACCCATTTGTGGCAACAACTTCCCCAATGGTCTTTTCTATAGATTCTGAAGGAAACATCGTAGCCATTAAACTCGATAACCGCTGTGAATAAGTTGTTATTCCAAGTTTCGCAGCAAAAACGGCCCTTCCACTAGTCGAAAAACTGTCAAACTCGGGATCAACCAGAGCATCCAAAAGTTGTCGGACTCTATCAGCTCTAAAATTAGCCATAAGCAAACCGTCCCCAGTCTGAACTCCAGAGAAGTCTCCAATAACGGCTGGAACAATAAACTCGTCCGAAGACCCCTCCCGATAACTTGATTCAATTGCCGTCCCTACGGATGCAAATCTAGGCCCCGAACCGCTCATAATAGCATTGTAGGCCAGTTGGACTCGATCCCAACGCTGATCGCGATCCATACCAAAGTAACGTCCACCAACAGAGGCCACCGAAGCATTTTTTATGCATCCTATACTATTCTCTACTTCCCTTAAATATTCCAGACCACTCTGCGGGGCTGTATCACGTCCATCTAGCAGAGCATGGATTTTGACGCTGATTGATCTTTTGCTAAGAATTTTAGCCAGTTCAATTATATGTTTCTGATGTGAATGGACGCCGCCGGGTGATACAAGCCCAATCAAATGGCACAATTTGTTTGTCTTTAACAAGGAATCAGAAAACTGTTTGAGGGCTCCATTACGATGGAACTGACCATCTAAGATGGCCCTGTCAATCCTTGGCAGATCCTGCATAACTACCCGACCCGACCCGATATTCATGTGCCCTACTTCTGAATTACCCATTTGTCCTGCCGGTAATCCTACATCCTCTTCAGAGGCCTCTAGCACACTATGGGGACAAGAGCGTAAATACTTATCCCAATTAGGGGTTTTAGCAAGTGCTATGGCATTATCTGCAGTGGTATCCCTACATCCCCAGCCATCCAAAATACACAAGACAACAGGGGGACTCATGTAACGACCACCCTTTCCCAACCTTCCTGGCAGAGGGCCATTCCGATACCACCGCCACTAGGTATTCGCGGTTTCGGGCAAAACAGCCGCCCACATTCTTTCAAGCTCATAAAATTCTCGGACTTCTTGTCTGAATAGCTGCACAATGACATCGCCTAAGTCCAATAATATCCAATCTGCCTCACCCTTCCCCTCTACGCCAATTGGCGATATTCCAGCTACTTTTAGCCGTTCCGCGAGGCGATCCGCTATTGACGTAAGGTGCCTCTTAGAACGGCCCGTAGCAATAACCATATATTCAGCTATGGTGCTCTTTCCTGCTAAGTTGATTACGCAAATATCTTCTGCTTTATCCTCCTCGAGGCTAACTTCGACTGCTTTTCGGAGATCTATATGCAATATCCTATCGTCCAATCCATTACACTATTACCGCTCCCTCAGAAGAGCACAATTTAGGCACAAAAATATCCAACACTCATTAAATTAACGCCAACCCCATAACCCATGGCTACGAATACTAGTTGCAGAGGCAGGATGCAACTCTGACCTTACAAACACCCATGCTGGAAGATCCTTAGTAAGCAGGCCCCCCGAATTGCGATCCGAAACCCTAGCCCGTGCAAACGTCCTTGCTGCCTCCGAGCCTAACGCTTCGCGAGCGTAATTAGCCCTGTCAAAAATAGCAATGGGAACATGTTTGAAAAGAGATCGCCAATCCTTCCATCGAGGAACTTCAATAAGATTATCGGCTCCCATTATCCAGACAAAGGTCACATGGGACGCATCTAGTTTCAATTTTCTGATTGTATCAATCGTGTACACAGTCTTAAATTCACGCTCCAAGCCCGTGACATCAATACGATGGTGTTGCGCAATGGAGGTAGCCTTAGCACACCGCGCCTCTAACGGCGCCATTCCAGATTGTTCCTTTAAGGGATTTTGTGGAGAAACCAACCACCAAACACGATCAAGGACCAGCCTCCTTAGCGCGAGTTCGCTAATATGCCTGTGTCCACCATGAGCCGGATTAAATGAACCACCAAGCAATCCCACTTTGGCATCACCAGGCGGCAAATTTGACAACAATCGCTGAAGCTCGCTCAGGGCCGCACCTGGCCTTCCCCGTGGACCAAATATTTGTAACTAGTAAGCTGTTCCACACCCACTGGGCCGCGAGCATGCAACTTTCCAGTTGAAATACCTATCTCTGCCCCCATTCCAAACTCCCCTCCATCTGCAAACTGAGTGGACGCATTATGAAGGACAATGCCACTATCAACCCGGTTCATAAATTCCTCCGCGGAGCCAGGATCTTCAGTAATGATACTATCTGTATGATGAGACCCATGCTTCCCGATATGCTGAATTGCATCCTGCAACCCCCCTACAACCTTGATCGATATGATAGGAGCCAGATACTCTGTATCCCAGTCCTCCACTGTGGCAGCAAGCACCCGATCGTCGAGCAGCTGTGTCAGAGCATCGCCCCGCACTTCGCAACCGCTTTCAAGGAGGCCTTTTACAACACCAGGTAAAGCCGTTTGCACTGCATCCTTATGGACCAAAATAGTTTCAGCAGCTCCACAAATTCCCGTCCGCCGCATTTTGGCATTCACCGTGATCATTTCTGCCTTGATCGGATCGGCCGCAGCATCTAGATAAATGTGGCAAATACCATCTAGATGTTTAAGTACCGCTACTTTACTTTCTTGGCTCACCCGCTCAGTCAAAGACCTACCACCTCTCGGCACGATAACATCTATATACTCAGTCATTCCTAGCATTTGGCCCACAGCCTCTCTACTCCGGGTGGGAACAAGCTGAACACAATCAGCACGCAAATCAGCTGCTTGCAACCCTTCTGACAAGCAAGCCGCAATAGCTTGGGACGAGTTGAAACTCTCTGAACCACCTCGCAAAATAGCCGCATTACCGGACTTTATACACAACGCTCCAGCATCCGCTGTAACGTTTGGCCGCGACTCATAAATTATACCAATAACACCCAATGGCACCCGGACCCTGGAAATACGCAGCCCATTGGGACGAACCCAGCTATCCATAACTTCCCCCACCGGATCCGCCAATTCTGCCACCTCATCCAGTCCATCTGCCATAGAAGAGATCCGGTCAGCTGTCAGTTCCAACCGATCTACAAAGGCAGGATCTGCATTTCCGCTCTTAACATCATCTAGGTCAACATTATTGGCAGATAGGATGGCCTCAGCATTTGAACGAATAGCCGTTGCCGCTGAATGTAGAGCATGGTTCTTGGCCACAGTACTAGCCGTAGCCAGCTCTGCCGAGGCAGACCTGGCATCCGCCCCCATACGATCCATGAGGTCAACTACATGAACAGCTTCTCTTGCCTTATCGTTCGCCATGGTTTGTACCCACAAGCTCATTTTGCAACACTAGGTCTTTGCGATGAACAACTTCCTCCCGACCAACGTACCCCAGTATAGAGGCAATCTCACTAGTTTTGTGACCTCTAATACGCTCAATATCTGCCGAAGAGTAAGCACATATACCAGCGCCAACCCTCTCCCCACTTTCACTTACAAGAGCTACTGCATCGCCTCTGTCAAAACGACCCTCGGCCCTGAGCACCCCCGCAGGCAACAAGCTTTTCCCCGCCAACAATGCCTTTTGTGCGCCCCCGTCAAGCACCAGGCAGCCACCAGATCTTAAATTATTTCCAATCCACCTCTTGCGCGCCGCAACCGGGGACTGTTGTGCCGCAAACCAGGTGCACCGAAGACTTGAATCCTCCAGCTCTGAAAGAATTCGACCCGAACGTCCTGAGGCAATTATTACGCTACACCCAGCCGCAGTCGCAATCTTTGCGGCTTCAATTTTTGTCTTCATTCCACCTGACCCAATATTTGACCTACTTGGACCCGCCATAGATTCAATTTCTTCAGAAATCTTATTAACAAAGGGTATGTGCTCAGAGCTGGCGCCAAGCCGAGGATCATTTGTGTATAAACCATCAATATCACTCAGCAATATCAATAAATCTGCGTTCGCCATTTCTGCAACTCGGGCCGCCAGGCGATCATTGTCACCAAATCTAATTTCCTGCGTCGCAACCGTATCATTCTCATTTATCAACGGGATTGCACCGAGCCGAAGAAGCGTCTCCATTGTATTTCTTGCGTTAAGATACTGGCGACGTCCTTCGGTATCGCCAAGAGTTAAAAGTAGTTGAGCCACCGTCAAATGATGTGAGCCAAACACTTCCGTGTAGGCGTTGGCCAAAAGAATTTGCCCTACCGCAGCAGACGCCTGTTTCTCCTCTAATTTTAAGACACTTCGTCGAATGCCTAAATGACCCTGGCCCAGCGCTACCGCCCCAGAAGAGACCAACAGCACATCGCAGCCAACCTTCTTTAATTCGATGACATCGACTACAAGGTCACGAAGCCAATCCCAACGCAGTTGGCCAGATCCACCTTCTGTAAGAAGAGACGACCCTATCTTAACAACAATTCTTTCCTTATTGAGCAGGCTACCCCTATCCATCATGGATGCCACTCTTTTGGGACAGCATTACTATATTGATTGCGGTAAGCCTGAACCTTCGCCTGCAAATCTCCCATCAACTTCCAAATACCATATCCAGATACTGCAGAAACTAGATGAATAGGGGATAAGGTGTGTTCCCGAAAACAGGCCGCGACCTCCTCTGCAGCACCGGTCTCCAATGCATCACACTTGTTGAGCACAACCACCTCTTCCTTCTCCGCTAATGTCGGACTATGGGCTACAAGCTCATTGCGCACCAAGTCATACTGCGCCAAGATGTTATTCTGCAAAACATCTATGACGTGTACCAAAACACCGCAACGCTCGACGTGACCAAGAAACTGGTGTCCCAACCCCTTCCCCTGGTTGGCTCCCTCGATTAATCCAGGGACATCCGCCAGCACAAACTCGTCCTCTCCGAAGCTAACTACACCAAGATTAGGATGAAGTGTAGTAAACGGATAATCCCCAATCTTTGGTTTAGCCCGGGAAGACGCTCGTAGAAGAGTGGACTTCCCAGCATTGGGGAGCCCAACTAACCCTGCATCAGCAAGCAGTTTTAACTTCAGCCAAAGCGCAACCTCATCGACCTTGATGCCCGCCTCAAACTGGCGGGGAGCCCGATTAGTAGAAGTTTTGAAAGCAGAGTTACCACGGCCACCCTTACCTCCCCGTGCAATAATGGTTCGTTCGCCCACTTCTGTCAGATCAGCTAGAAGCGTTGTCCCATCTTCCGCCAGCACCTGCGTGCCCAATGGTACTAGAAAAACTAGGTCTTGACCCGATGCTCCGGTCCTATCTTTCCCACCACCATCATGGCCTCGTTCTGCTCTCAAGTGCTGCTTATAACGAAAATCTATAAGGGTATTTAGCCCCGACGTAGCCTCGACCCACACATCGCCGCCACAACCCCCGTCGCCACCGGCAGGCCCTCCATGCTCAACATACTTCTCGCGACGGAAGGCCACACAACCATTACCGCCATCCCCAGCCTTTACGAAGATTTTTGCTTGGTCCAGAAACTTCATTATTTGGCCCCAACCGAACGGGCCTATTCAGGGCGAGGATCACGCCCGCGCCTTCTTGTTCGGCAGTTATTTAGTCTCCAACATGAACAGAAACAAACGTCCGCCCACTTTTCCTCACTCTAAACTCCACCTGTCCCTGAGTAAGAGCAAACAGAGTATGGTCTTTACCCATGCCCACATTATCGCCAGGATGGAACTTAGTTCCGCGCTGTCGAACAATAATGTTGCCCGGCACCACTATCTCTCCCCCATATTTTTTCACACCAAGCCTTCTGCCCGCCGAATCACGACCATTCCTGGAACTTCCGCCTGCTTTTTTATGGGCCATATTCTATTCCTCTGATGCAGATTTTTCTTCAGCTTCTGCCTTCTTAGACTTCGCCACTCGGGTCTTCTTTGTTGAGCTTGCAGCTGATTTCTTACTTGCGGCCTTTCTTTTCTTAGGCCCTCCCAAAATATCTGTCACGCGGACTACAGTAACAGCCTGCCGATGTCCGTTTTTCTGCCGTGAGTTTTGGCGTCTCCGCTTCTTAAATACGACTATTTTATCAGCTCGCTCTTGCTCCAAAACCGTAGCCTTTACAGACGCTCCGACCACATTTGGCGAACCTATCTGACTGGTTTCACCATCTCCAAGCATCAACACCTCATCAAATGCCACAACCTGGCCAGCGTCTAGGGCCAGTTTTTCAACCCTAACCACATCGCCTTCAGTAACCTTGTACTGCTTTCCCCCGGTTTTAATAACAGCATACATATAGTCGAAAACCTCGCCAATCTCTAAGGCATAAAATTATAGATGGGACAGCGAAATATACTCGCCCCCCTCTGTGTGTCAACGCCTTAGAAAGACTAAAGAAAACAAAGGTCTGTCTTGCTGTGTATGAGCCCTTCTACTAAGGTCGACTATTGGTTCTTGGAGGGGTGCCGGAGTGGTCGAACGGGGCGGTCTCGAAAACCGTTGTGCCCTATGGGTACCGTGGGTTCAAATCCCACCCCCTCCGCCACGCTGGTAATTAAACTAAGGACATCATGACTTACCCCCATCTTCCTATGCAAAGCACCAAGGAGTCTTTGCGACCTGCCGTAAATCGCCAATAAAAGGCCTTAACAAGCACAGAGACGATATGCCTATAAGCCAAAATACCGAAACCGACTTTTCCCTAATCCTAAATAAGGTATTGAACCGCAGACAGCTTTTGATTGGTTGCGGCGCGGTTGGTGGAATGAGATTAGCCTTGGCGCCAGGAGCACAGGCCATCAACGAAATCCCTTCAGAGAAAGTGTTAGACTTTGAGGCTGTTCCAACCAATCTCCTGGACACCGTAACGGTTCCGCGAGGACATAGTTGGCATATAGTAGCGAGCTGGGGAGACCCTTTATGGTCGCATGGCGAACGCTTTGATGAACAAACGCGAGGTTCCGCACAGAGTCAAAAACTTGCCTTTGGCGACAACAACGATGGGATGGAGCTATTCGTAAGTGATTCTAGGACAATCCTAGCTATTAACAACGAATATTTGAACCTTCCCATTATGTATGGTAATCGCGTATCCAAGATGCCTGAAACATCCGCAGATGTTCAGAAAGGACAAGCGGCGATAGGGATTACTATAATGGAAGTTTCCCTCTTAAATGGAAACTGGTCCGTCACCAAGGATTCTCCTCTTAATAGGCGTATTACCGCTCAAACTCCCATGAAACTGACTGGGCCTGCGGCTCAAACAAACCTTACCATCACAAGCCTAGACCAAAACGGCGATTTCCCTTTAGGCACTTTAAATAATTGTGGAAGCGGCCGAACACCATGGAACACCTATCTATCCTGCGAAGAGAACTTCAATCTATTTTTTGCTTCCTCTGACCGCGAGTACAACCTAAGCACAGAATTTCGCCGTTATGGCATAAGAACGACTGATCGCGGTTATGGTTGGTATCGCCATGATGAGCGTTTTGATATTGCTAAGCACCCAAATGAAATAAACCGCTTTGGATATATCGTAGAGGTGGATCCCTTGGATCCCAGTTCCATCCCCAGAAAACACTCAGCACTGGGAAGATTCAAACATGAGAACGCAGCAATCACAGTCAATAAAGACAATCGTATCGTGGTCTATATGGGAGACGATGAGCGGGGCGAGTTTTTGTATAGATTTGTCAGTGACGCCGTTTTCCACCCAGATGCGGACAACTCGAAAATCCTAGAGAGCGGGTCTCTTTACGTCGCAAAATTTGAAAACAACGAACGAGGAAAGTGGCTCGAACTCACACCTGAATCAACGGGAATGTCGTCTCAGGCGGATATTTGCGTACATACACGAAAAGCCGGCTCCCTAGTTGGAGCAACCACTATGGATCGCCCGGAATGGATTGCAATTCACCCCCATGATAACACTATCTATTGTTGCCTCACTAATAACAAAAATCGCGGTAGAAAAACTAATTCCGGCGGAGACGAAACCCCCGTAAATGGTGCCAATCCGCGGCCGAACAATATATATGGACACATAATTAAATGGCGGCCGGATGAAGATGACCATACCAACTCCAATTTTACCTGGGACATTTTTGCCCTTGCAGGGAACCCTTATGTCCACTCAGGGCCGAATGCTGGATCACCAAACATCGATCCAACTAATGTATTTAATTCTCCCGATGGGCTAGCTTTTGATAGCCGCGGGCGATTGTGGATCCAAACCGATGGAAATTATTCGAATGACGGCGACTTCGTTGAGATGGGTAACAACCAAATGCTCGTAGCCGATACCAATACGGGGGAAATTAAACGCTTTCTAGTTGGACCAAAGGAGTGCGAAGTTACTGGTATTACTTGGAGTATAGATAGAAAAACCATGTTCGTAGGAATCCAGCACCCCGGCGAACGTGGTCATAGTCATTTCCCCGGTGGCAAGCAGAGTGTCCCCCGCTCGTCCATCATCGCCGTAACCCGAGACGATGGGAAAATGATTGGGTAGTTTCAATCTCTGATAAATCCGCTGAAGGCGCCGGAAAAACGGGCACCTATTCGAAACTAGCAATATCTTCCAGAATAGGCAGAAGATAACTTCGGAACAGCTGCGGATTTTCCGACATTGGAAAGTGTCCTAATTTTTCCATTATTGTAACCTTGGCACCCGGGATACTTTCTCCTGTCCGCTTAGTGTCTTCAGGAGTGCAAGAAAAATCATATTCGCCTGTCAACAGATATAGTGGACAGAGCTCTGTATCTACTTCGGACGAGCGATCTCTATAGTCACTATCCTCCCTATAAAAATGTAAATCTCCCTTGAAAACACCCGGCCCACCAGACAAGTAACCCCATAAAGTCTCCCATCGGAACTCATCGGGGCTCTGCGGGGCAACCAAACCCGAAATTAAAGCAGAGCATATCTCTCCACCATGAACATCCGGCCTATTAAGCCAGTCTGTATCATACCACGGAGCCTGGTAATCAGATGCCTCAAGACCAATAACAGCGCGAAGTTTTTGTCCGTACCGACGGGCGAGCTCAATAACAAGCCGCCCGCCCATAGAACAGCCCATGACAACCGGATCCCTGGCCCCAATAGCCGCAAGGAAAGAGTCAACTGTATCCAGATACAGTTCTGTCGTCAGCCGATACTCTTGGTCCTGATATCCTACCGGCGGAAGGCTTTTACCATGCCACGGCATATCGAAGGCAATCATTCTAAAGTCAGCTGCGATCTCCTTATCGACCAAAAGATGCCGAAATTGAGAACTGTCCGACCCAGCCGTGTGAAGACAAACAACTGGAATAGCTTTGTCATCCGAAAGTGTACTTTCCTCAAAGTATATGCGGTTTTTTTGGCCATCAATTTCGACATGCACATATCGACCTATGATGGGCTCTAGCTTATATCTTCCAATTTCCATGCCTCAGCCCCTCTCCATCTTCCTAGGCAAAGCAATCAACTCTTTTATGTAGCGGAGGTTAGACATCATTGGATATAAATCGCCTTCAATACTTGCCTCTTCAATTTTCACCATCGCAAAAATATCGTGCCATCCCGATGGAGGAAATTTCATCCAATGTTTCAACCATGCCTCATCGGATGCTTTTATGGTAAAAGCTGATGGCCTCATAAGCTGTGGACCAGCCACCAGTTGACAGATCTCACCTCCACGAATACTAATGAAATATTCGACCTGACTACTTTTTAAGAGAAAGGTTGTTGTTAAGTGGCGCCCACGCCATATTAAGCGTGCGTCCCGATTTACAAAATCCGGCAGTCTTTTTATAAGCTTATCAAGCACACCTCATCCCCCACCCTTTATCAATAAAAGGAAAAACATTATTTGGGCAAACCGGCCCCAGCCTTTATACTACTCTGCTATGGATATAATAAACTCGTCAGTCTCTCTGGAAGAGAGGTTAGATATTTGTTTGTATGAAAGCCCTCCAAGCCATTTACCCGACGGCCAATGAATCGACGTGTTTTTAGGTTAAGTCTTTGGTTATGCATTCCCGCGGTTGGTATCTTGATGGCAATCTGGCAACCCAATGCTCCAACTCCAGGCAGTTCTCTAGAATTGGTGCCAAAAACCACCTTGGCGTCCGCTAAATTTAATCTAATCGATCACTATGGCAACCCTATCACTGAGAAAATCCTTCAGGGGAGCCCTGCAGCGCTTTTTTTTGGGTTTACCCATTGCCCAGACATATGTCCCACCACCTTATGGACCCTTGATCAGTATCTGAGCACTCTATCTCAGGAAGGATTCGCGCTACCTGGATTCTTTATCACTGTGGACCCCTTAAGAGATACTCCAGAGGTAATGAAGGAGCACTTAGCAAACTTTAACGGGACAATAACAGGTATTACAGGCTCGTCAGATGAAATTAAAAAGCTACTGAAAAATTGGAAGGTATATACAAAAATCGTGCCACTAGAAGGTACTGATTATACAATCGATCATACAGCATCCGTTTACCTAATTGATGCCAACGGTATTCTCCGCGATACTCTAAAGTACCAAGAAAGTCGGGAGAATTCTTTAGTAAAACTTCGTCAGTTTCTCACTGCCAGTAAGTAGGGCAACCGACAAAAATCGCCATTTTTCTATGAATTAAGTCCTTGCAGAAGCGAGCAGACTTCCGGATATACAGTGCGGGGACCCAAACGTGCCACTGTTGCAGCATGTTTCACCGCGGCCAAAAGGTGCACATCGCGAAAGCGCTTGCGACTATGGGTATATTCTTCATAAGCGGCTTGCTGCATTTTATATGCATGCATTTCCGACTGATCATCTTTACAAACGTCAAAAGCTAAAAACTTAAATAACGCCTCTGGATCATGGCCGCGCTTCAGGTAGTCGTCGGCCATCTTTGTAATATGAAGGACGCTTTCCGGAGCCCGGAGTTCTGCTATAGACCCCTCCAATGTATTGAGATCAAACTGCTGCTGACACTCAAGATGCTTGGCAATAGAATCGATTGCTTCTTGCTCACTACCACCTTCTGGCAACTCAGTTAGCAAGGATACTCGTGTAGGGTCCCACTGCAATGTCCTGTCCAAGTGGCGAATTTCGTATCCCTGTCCCCAAGACAGCAATGTCAACAATCTGGCCTTCTGGCTTAATCCCTCTACGGACAATAGGTACCGCCTGGCATTAATGCCCGTATGGAGATGCACGTCAAAAGGGTTACCTGTATTGGATCTCAAATATCGACGTGCGCCCCCCAATGACAAGCCTTCGAGGACGCCCATCATCGACAAGCCCCCTGCCAACTGAGCTATCACCGGTTGTACGATATCGGCAATATTGGAGATAGAATCCACCTCCGACGCAAGTTGATCGACCGCAACCGTTTCATCCTCACATGTTTGGACTTTGATTTCTGCAACATCTAAGCCCTTTTCTACGATCAATTGTTCAAAATCTTCAAACCTCTTATACAAGGAAATTCCATCCTCAATAATTTCCCCACGCTCCCCTCCCGCATGCTCTAACTTCGGATGTCGACACAAAAACCTAACCGGTGGTCGCAAGATCGCTTCCGCATATTGCCAACCAATTATTTCCAAGGCACGGAAAGCAAAAACCGTATACAAAAAATAATGGTCGTCTAACGCGTTTCGGGGAATTGCAATCTTCAAAAGTGAATCCATTATTGTGCCAGCGGGAACCCTCCTTAACAATAAAACCAAATATTTCTCAGCCAAAGTTGACATGCGTTGTTCTAGGGCCGCCTGAAAACCAGCCAACAAACTTTCATCATCCATCTCCCTAAACTCAGCAATATCAAATTGCACCAGTATATTAGGCCCCATGGATGGAGAGTGAATGTGCTTATTAGCAAGTGCCACACTCTGGATTACTGGGAAAAACCCTTTTTCGCCAACATTGCGTTTTGATAAGGCCTCCACTGAGTATATTCCGGAAACCGGATGAACAGGGCCGCCGTGATGAGAAGCAGGCAACACTGTCGAACGGCTGACGGCCAGAGCTGCCGCCGCCAAAAGTCGTTCTTTTGATTCACCCTTAGACAATCGTGTGTATGTTTCCGCAATTATTTCATCAGGCTTCGTTTGCTCGATCAACCCCACCAGATCTTCTGTTTCATCGTCGAATCGCAGTTGCTGTGCCATATTTGAATCCCCCTTGACAGCAAAGCCCTCCGCCCCGCCTGTGCCAATAACGTCATTAGAGCGTTGGCATTTTCAGCCCACACATATAAACTACCCTTACAAGTCTAGCCACCACCCCAGCAAAGCGCCAGCCATTTACATGTTTGCATCTTCACACGAGGAACCTCCAATATGAAACTCTACGATTTTGGCCCAGCTGCTAGCGCCAAGCGCGTCCGCATTTTTTTGCACGAAAAAGGCATCCAGGTCCCGACTGTGGAACTTGATGTACGTGATGGAGCGCAATACAAAGAACCATTTACAACCATGAACCCTTTTCACTGTGTGCCCTTCCTAGAACTCGATAACGGTACGGTGATAGCAGAATCCATTAGTATTTGCCGGTACCTTGAGGAGCTAAATCCAACGCCCTCTTTATTTGGCCAAAACTCAGAAGAACGTGCCGTAATTGACATGTGGAATAGAAGAGTAGAGCTAGACGGCTTCTACCCAGCACTCCATGCCGCCCGTAACTCTATTCCCATGTTTAAAGGGCGGGTCGTTCCAGGAACACGAACCGATATCGAGCAGTCCCCTGCAGTAGTGCAACGGGGGAAAGAAATGCTGGAGATATTCTTTGGACGGCTGGACCCCCACCTTTCTGATAATGCGTTTATTGCCGGCGCCAAAATTAGTGTTGCAGATATCACTTGTTTTTTCGCCACAACCATGGCGACAGCTTTTGAGATGGACCTAGAAGGAAAATTCCCCAACACCTATCGATGGCACCAGGAATTTTCTGCACGGCCCAGCACTACAGCCTGACAAATGTCCGCATATCTGATCGTCCGCGCTAAAGTCAAAGAAGAGAACCGAGAGGCTTTTGATAAGTGGTACCAGTCCGAGCACCTACCAGATGCGCTTCAAGACTTTAAGGGCATAAGCGCAATGCGTGGCTGGAGCGATGTCGAAGACAATGTACATCTTGCTTTCTA